>DEYT01000164.1 GCA_002364975.1 Opitutia bacterium UBA3151
GCCAAACATATGCATATCCATAGTCATCTTAGTTGGAACCATGGTAGTCATTCCCGTTAATTGTGAGGACGCGGTTACAGAATTAGATCCTTTCAGTAATCCTTCCATATCCATAGTCATATAGCGGTAGGAAACCATCCATTCGCCCATGGCGTGCATGTGATCTCCCATCACTGAGATGGGGCCGTGACCATCCGGGCGGGCTGCGGTCCATCGACCTTCGTGAGCCGATAAAGTAGAAAAAATGAGGATAGAAATAAGAGTAATCGCAGTAAAGAGTTTCATAATAAAAAGTAAATTGCTCGAAGAAACCATTCTTCGAATTAAAACAAAGACCAACCAAAGCATGGTTGGATTAGTAGAAAGGAAAATTCTCTAAGCCTGAGGAGGAGGCGTCTCTACTGATACAAAACTTTTCAGGCACGAATCCAGTCGAACCAAAATATTCCCCTCAAAAGAAGGGCGGGATACCACAATTTGAGAAATCAAAGGAAAAGAAAGATTATTTTCAAAAGAGGGGTTCGATTGGTAAATGGCTTCTTTGGTGGCAGAACCCAGTTCAGAGACAAGTTCACAGCCTGAGCAGCGGTAGTCGCCATCAAAGGTCCTTTCGGCAGAAAGAAATATGGATTGTGTCTCCTGATAAAAATTCTCAAACATACTGGCCCACACCCCAACTTGAAGAACACCTAGTGGAATACTGGTTGTGGCACACATGGCGAGGAGTGCGATGGAAAGCTGAAAATTTTTAAGTAAAAATTTAGGCATGAATTAAATGGTTAAAAGAAAACTCGTTCGATAGTCCAATAAATTCCCATCAAAGCAATCAATGAAGATCCAGGAATTACCACCAATTTTCGGTAAGAGAATTCATCTTTAAGCCAAAAAGTGCTGATAAAAACAATCGAGATCACCGCTAACTGTCCAAGTTCAACTCCAACATTAAAGCCGAGCAGTCCTATTACCAGGGAAGTGGGTTCCAAATTAAATGCAGAAAAGGCCCCGGCGAAACCAAGGCCATGAATCAAACCAAAGAAAAATACAACGAATAGTCGGGTATGGCGGTATCCTGGAAAAAAAATATTTTCGATGGCAACCATCGCGATGCTTGCTGCGATGATAGGCTCAACAACATGGGAAGGAGCCGAGATCAAGTCGAGAGTTGCGAGGCCTAAAGTAATGGTGTGGGCAATGGTGAAAACCGACACTTGGTAGAGGATCGGTTTCCACTTTCGGGATAAGAAAAAGAGTCCCAGTACAAACAAAATATGATCCAATCCTAGCGGTAATACATGAACGAAGCCCTGTCTGCAGAAGGAGAGAAAGGTGCTTCTGGCATCGGATCTTCTTTTTTCGATGCTTTCTTGCTTCGGCTGGGTTGAACCATTCAAATTGGGCTCTTCTTTTGGCATCCGCTTTCCATCGATAAAAGAGAGATCAAGTTGGAAGCTTTCTTCCTCTGGAAACAGCACATTTACTCTTCTTTGGGGAACGTCATTTATGAGATTACTAAAGACTAGGTCATAGGCAGCTTCTTTTTTCGCACGAATTTGATAAAAAGCGGAGTTGGATGGAAGAAATTCTTGGTGGCTAGCTCGGATCACCACAATGTTTTCTTCGCTCAATTCGGTTGCATTCTTTTCCGTGAAACTAAATACGAAATTTGGCAGGTGCCAGTCACGGTGTCCAAATTTGATCTCTAAGGCTTCCGAGATCATAACCTTTCCTTTTCGAAGTAAATCTTCTTTTTGTTGAGAAGAAAGTTCGTTGAAGCTACTTTGGGTTAAAAAAGGAACACTCTCCGGGTCTTCGGCAAAACTTCTAGTATCTATTTCTACAAGAATGCTAGCGTTACCATCGTTGTAAAAACTTCCCAAGATGGGAATATCTGGAATGGGGTGAGCAATCACTTTCAAGAAAGAGAATACGATAACCGCACTAATAAGTAAGTGTTTCAAAATTTTTAAATTAAAGGGAATCTGTCATAAAATTTTTCTATCTTTCACCGTTTAAACTTGTGAAAGATAGAATTGACTATTGATTGGTGTTTTCGATTACAAACCCTAATACCAAAAACTATGAAATTAATTATTACATCAATTGTATCTCTTCTCTTCGCAGGTTCTGTCTTTGCAGGTTGTCCTTCGAAACCTATCAACGGTAAAGTGGTTAGCTTTGATGAAGAATCCAAAACTCTTACTGTTGCTATGGGTAAAAAAGAAAAGAAAGTACAGGTCGGTAGCAAAACCACAATGGTTGGATTTGAATGCCCAACTGAATTAACCAAAGACACTCGCGTATCCATTACTGGATGCAATTGCAGCAACAAGACCGCTTCCAAAGTATCCGTTAACAAGGGTAAGAAAAAAGCAAGCTAATCCAAGCTGTAATTTCCTTAGTAAAAACCCTCGAAAGAGGGTTTTTTTTGGTCTATCTTATTAGGTTTTAAATTTTAAACGCCAAAGGATTCCGCCATTTGGACCTAGTAAACAAGCGGGAATAAAAAGGAGAGTAGCAACCACAGCAATGGCAGCCGCGATCGAACAATCCAACCAATAAGCCAAATGAAATCCGCCCCATGTATAAATGATTCCAAGCGGAAAGGTTCCGATCAATATAGTAGGTAATCGTTGCAGAAAAAAAGCAGCGGTCACTGGAGGAAATACGAACATTGCCACCACCAGAATGACTCCCACGGCTTCCAAGCTTGCAACCGTCGACAACGCTAGGGCAAGCATCAGGCTCATGTGGGTGGCTTTTACCGGGATACCCATTGATTTTGCTAAAGTGGAATCGAAACTGGTGACGACTAGTGGTCCATAGAAGAAAATGGTGCCAATCACCACTCCGCAAAATACTAAGCCAATGGTCCATAATGAACGGTTTCCCATTTCAAAGCCGAAAACCTTCCATTTTTCTGAAAGTGGGACCAGTCCAATTTCGCCATAGAGAAGGCACCCTGGATCGATATGAAGATGGCTATTCATGCTGATAAGAGTGACGCCAAAGGCAAAAAAGGAAGTAAACACCAGCCCCATCGCAGCATCCTCTTTTAGCTTTGTATGAGTATGCAGCCATTCGATACTAAAATTGCATGCAAGTCCAGCGATACAAGCACCAAAGAACATGCTGCCTAGCCCCATGGAACCGCTGATTATGAAAGCAATGGCTAAGCCGGGAAGGATTCCATGACTAATCGCGTCTCCCATCAATGCCATCCTTCGAATGACTATAAAAGATCCAACGATTCCACAAGTCCAGCAAACCATAAAACCCATAAGCATGATTTGCCCGTTCCAGTTGATGAGGGTGGAAGTGCTCCAGGGCTCTAGGAAAACTTTTGAAAAATTAAATTCGGGGATCAATGTCATTCTTTGTTATGTTGGATTGCTGTAGCGAAAGCCCTCTTCTGCAGCATGCTTATTTTTTATCCCACCATGTTCGATATCATCAAGGCTTGGGATTAATTTACCATGAGGATCCTCTCTGGGATTCGAAAGGATACGCTCTAACTGCCGAATGGTTTGATCGCCTAGTACATGCTCAATCTTCTCAGCATCCTCATGCACATGATCGGAGGCATATTTTGCTTCATTGGTGAGATATAATTCCCAGAGGCGGTGATTCCTTACTATTTTACACGCATATTCCCAGCCTTGGGGAGTAAGGGTAATCAAGCTTTGGCCAGGAAGTTTTGAGGAATCTTTGGTTGATCTTTGGGTCGCAAGGTTCATTCGAATGAGAAGGTCAACTTCACGATCACAATCCCCGCGGCCAATTCCTACCCTTTGCATCAGATCTTGTGAAGTGATTGAAGTCTTCTCAAAATTTTGACTTTCCAAAATATGATATAGTGCCTTCAGGGTATTTTCCGCCTTGATTCGCATGGAATGCGTACGCGAAAAGTTCCAATGAGTGAAAATTCCGGTTTTTGGCCTGAAACCCAATACGAGTAAGAATAGAAAAGTGGAGACTAAAACGATGAGTGGACCCGTGGGAAGCCCTTGACCCAGAAAAGATAGAAACGTCCCGCTTAAGCCTGCAATTCCTCCAAGGAGCGAGGCAAGAAAGAGATACGCATTCATTCTTTTTACCAAAAGTGAAGCGGTGGCAGCAGGAATGATTAGAAGGGCGGAGGCAAGTATAACTCCGATTACTTGCAACGAGGTAATAATGCAGAATGCTAAGAGGATCCAGAGTCCATATTGCAGAAGCATCGTGTGGATCCCAATGGAACGAGCGAAGGAAGGATCAAAGCCTGATATCAGCAATTCTTTATGGGTTGCCAAAACGAACAAACCAATCCCGGCAAGGGTGATGCCAATGCCCCATATATCATTGATTGAGAGAGCAGATGCCTGGCCAAAAAGAAAAGACTCCAACCCTGATTGATTACCGAATTCCATCTTTTGAATCCGAGTAAGCAGGCAGATTCCGATCGCATAAAAACCAGAAAGAACGATGCCCAACGCACTATCTTGCCGGATTGGAGTATACTTTTGTAAGAGGGTTAGGCAGGTAACCCCTAAAAACCCGGCGATTATAGCTCCGATTAACAAGGCTGGGTTATCCTTGGACTGAGACCAGATAAAACCAATCGCAATTCCTGGAAGAACGGCATGGGAGAGGGTATCTCCAAATAAAGATAATCTTCTGGTGACCACATAGCTTCCAATCAGACCGCAAGATATACCAATAAGGATGGACCCGAGCACAACAATTTGAACGGACTGGTCTTGCATTTGCCAAAACCTTGAAGTCCGCTCAAAAAAAGATTCGGCTTTGTTCCAATCAATTTGTTTTGCCTGCAGGTTTGTTGAGAAGGCGATGGATGCAGTGACGATGCCAAGCGAACGGGGAAATCCTAGAGTTTTTTCTGTCTTCCAGAACATAAGGCTAGGCTTTAGTTTTCACTTCTTTGCATTTTATTCTCAATTTCCGGTTGTTTTGCAGCCCGGGATGCAATTTCAGAGAAGACCGTTAGCTTCCCTCCGTAGGTTTTCTGTAATAATTCATGCGTGAAGACTTGGTTGATTGGCCCGTACGCTACTTTTCTCATATTAAGTAGAAGTAAGTGATCGAAGTATTCTTTTGCCGTAGCCAGATCATGATGAACGATCACCACAGTCTTTCCCTCTTTCTTCATATTTTTAAGAATTGAAATAATGGTCTTTTCCGTGACCGCATCTACTCCGGCAAAAGGCTCGTCCATGAGATAAATCGAACTGTCTTGAGCTAAGGCACGGGCAAGAAAAACCCGTTGCTGTTGACCGCCGGATAAGTTTCCAATTTGTCGATCTGCAAAGGCGGTCATGTCCACTTGCTCCAAGCATGCTTGTGCAACCTGTCGGTCAGACTTCCCAATTTTCCGGAACCAGCGAGTATGAGCATACCTTCCCATTAGAATAACATCCATGACGGTAACTGGAAAGTCCCAGTCTACCGATTCCCGTTGAGGAACATATCCGATCCTCTTAATTCCGTTCTTTTGATTTCCCCCAAAAATTTTAACATAACCACCATTCGGGGTAATCATATTCATAATGGTCTTAATCAAGGTTGACTTGCCCGCACCGTTAGGCCCGATGATACCCACAAGCGATCCTTCTTCCACTTCAAGATCAACCCCATAAAGAACCGGTTTTTTTTGAAAAGAAACAGTCAGGTCATGAATCTCGATCGGTTTTGCTTTCATTGTCCGTCCGGAGCCAATCCTTCAACGATGGATTGAATATTGTATATCATCATTCCTGACCAAGAGGCTAGGGAATGTTTTTGCCCATCGGCTGCGAAAATAAAAGTATCTTCGGCACCCAACGCATCTGAAAAAAGAGGTTTTCCTAATGCCACTTCTGCTTCCCTGCCAATTTGCTGAAGTGCCTTGGGGTTGACGCTACTCTCAACAAAGATACAGGGAATATTACTCTCTTTTAGATAATCTACCAAATTAGAGCGATCGGCGAGTCCGGCTTCGGCAGCAGTCGAGATTCCCTGTAAGGCGATCACCTCAACCCCGAAGGATCTGCCGAAATATTGAAAGGCATCATGGCTTGTAATTAGAATTCTTTGTGTAGGTGGAATCCTCTTGATAGACTTTGCACCCCATTCTTGGACTTTCTGAAAATCCTTAGTCAATTGATCTGCTTTTTCGGAAATAAACACTTCATGTTCCGGTAAAAAGGAGCTAAGTTTATCCGCTAAAGCTCGTAGACAGATTGTCCAGATTTCTGGATCAAACCAGATATGAGGGTCAGGAAATTTACCTTCCTCTTCATCCGCAAACAATAAGACGCTTGGGTCGATTACGGAAGAAATAGAAAATATCTTGTCCTTGGATAGCCCCGCAGTTTCAAAAGCAGTTCCAAGTTTCCCTTCCAATTGCAGGCCATGAAAAATGATTAAATCCGCAGTGCTTAAAGACATAACATCACGGGCGGTAGGCTTATAAAGGTGGGGGTCAACGCCCGGTCCCATCATTGGAATTACCTTACAATGCCCTCCGGTGAGTTGCTTGACTAGATCAGTTATTTGTGTGGTGGTGGTTACAATGGTGATGTTCGAACCGGAAGGTTTCTCTGCCTCCTTTTCATTCGGAATATCGGTGCAACTAAAAAAAAAGGATAAACTTAAGACGGCAATCCAAAATGATTTGTAATTCAAAAAATTCATTGATTTAGCAAGAAAATAACTTTGACGACTCAAAACCATATCTTAGATTTATCTTGAGTCAACCTTGGACATCCCTAAAAGTTAGGAATGGCTTCATCGACCGTAGAAAACTACCTCAAGCAAATCCTCATGGTCACCTTGGATGAAAACTGTACCAAGGTAACGATGGGAAAAGTGGCAAGCGAATTGTCGGTGACCCCCGGCACCGCCACTTCGATGGTAAAAAATATGGAAAGAGATGGTTGGCTTAAGTATTATCCTCGCCAAGGAGTTGCTCTTACCAGAAAGGGTAGAAAACTTGCAATGAATATGCTTCGTCGCCATCGTTTGCTGGAAACTTTTCTGGTGGAGACCCTGGGTTTTGATTGGAGTGAGATTCATGTGGAAGCAGAAGAATTAGAGCATGCAATTTCTGAAAAAGTAGTTGAAAAACTGGATTTATTTCTGGGTAGGCCCAGATACGATCCTCATGGGCATCCAATTCCAAGTAAGGGTGGTGTCATTCAGCGTCCAAGTAGCCGAACTTTACAAAGTTGTAAGCTGGGAATGAAGGTGAAGATCGATTCCATCTTGGACCAAGAGAGTGATTTCCTGAAATTTGCCAGAGACAAAAAACTTCTGCCGGGAAAAGAGGTGGTGATTATGAGCAGCGAAAAAGTAGCAGATGCGATTACCCTTAGAGTTGGAAGAAACTCTCCTTTTTCACTTGGATTTCGCTCGGCTGAAAAGATTCTTGTTCTCGAACAACATTAGCCCGAACTTGCCTGAAACCAATAATAATTTGGAATTTCGGAAAAAGGATTGCTCTTATCCTTTTCTTTCACAAAAAAAGAAGCCAAGCGTCCCAGCCTCTCTTTCAATTTTAACCCCTAAATAACTCAAGCTATGTCTCGTTTTGTTACTTTGTTCACCGGTCAATGGGCCGATTTATCTTTACCTGATCTCGCAGCCAAAGCGGCTGAAATGGGATATGACGGGCTTGAACTCGCCTGTTGGGGGGATCATTTCGATGTAGACAAAGCAGCAGTCTCCAAGAAATATTGCCAGGAAAGGTGGGAGATTCTCTCAGATCACGGCTTAACCGCATTTGCAATTTCCAGTCATTTAGTGGGGCAGGCTGTTTGTGATTTAATTGATGAAAGACACGAGTCCATTCTGCCTCCGGATGTATGGGGAGATGGTAATCCTGAAAAAGTTCGCAAACGGGCGGCCCGAAAATTGGCAAAGACTGCAAAAGCTTGCCGTAATTTTATTAATGCGAAACCGGGTCGAAAGAAAAAGGATGACTTTCCGGCCGTGGTCAATGGTTTTACCGGCTCCAGTATTTGGCATTCGATTTATGCATTTCCGCCAACAGACCAAGCATTTTGGGATAAGGGATATGCGGACTTTGCCAAAAGGTTTGGACCCATTCTTCAAGAGTTCGAAAAACAAAATGTTAACTTTGCCTTGGAAGTGCACCCCACTGAAATTGCGTTTGATATTGCCAGTGCCGAGAGAGCACTTGCGGCGGTCAAGGGCCATAAGCGTTTTGGTTTCAACTACGATCCTTCTCACCTCGGGTATCAGGGTGTGGATTATGTAAAATTTATCCGTACTTTTCCAAATCGTATTTATCACGCTCACATGAAAGACGCATGGTGGGGACACGGGGATGGAACCGTTGGAGTTTTTGGAGGACATACAACCTTTGCTGACCCTCGACGCCAGTGGGACTTTAGATCGGTTGGTCGTGGAGATATAGATTTTGAAGAAATCATCATTGCCTTAAACGATGTTGGGTATTCGGGCCCTCTTTCCGTAGAATGGGAAGACAGTCGAATGGACCGCTTTCATGGAGCTGAGGAATCTTGCGAGTATGTAAAAGCCTTGGATTTTGAACCGAATCAAATGGCATTTGACTCTGCCTTTGATAAAGAAAGGCAATAAAGCGGAGCCATGAAAAGAAAATTACGCATGGGAATGGTCGGGGGAGGAAGAGGTGCCTTCATTGGAGGTGTCCATCGTAGGGCAGCAGCCCTAGATGGAAACATTGAACTGGTTGCAGGTGCGTTTTCTTCCGATCCAAAGAAATCATCCCTCTCGGGAAAAGATTTTTTCCTGGACCCGTCGAGGGTCTATGGATCATTTCAGGAAATGGTTGAAAAAGAGAAGGCCTTGCCTGAAGGTGAAAAAATTGATTTTGTCACCATTGTCGTCCAAAATCACTTACATTTTGAAGTGGCCAAAACTTTTTTAGAAGCAGGGTTTAATGTGATTTGCGATAAACCGGTAACTTATGATCTCGCACAAGCAAGAGAATTGAAAAAGATCATAACTAAATCCAAAAAAGTTTTCGCTTTGACCCACAACTATACCGGATACCCGATGGTCAAACTGGCTCGCCAAATGATTAAGAAGAAGGAGCTTGGGGATCTGATTAAAGTAGTCTGCGAATATCCCCAAGGTTATGCGATTACCGCACTTACCGGTGAAGAAAAAGCAATCTCAAACTGGCGCGCTAACCCAGAAATTGCTGGTATTTCAAATTGCATGGGTGACATCGGAACCCATGCAGAAAATTTGGTTCACTACATTACGGGACTTGAGATTGATAAGCTTTGCGCGGATCTTTCGGTCAACATTCCAAATCGTAAGTTGGATGATGATGGAAATGTATTAGTTCGTTTCAAGGGTGGAGCCCGTGGAATTATTTATGCCTCTCAAGTCTCCAACGGGGATGAGAATGACTTATGCATTCGCGTCTATGGCACCAAAAAATCGATCGAGTGGCATCAAGAGGAACCAAACGATCTTATTGTAAAAGATGCTCGGAGTCCGAGGCAGGTCTATCGCCGGGGCAACGGATACATCACTGGTGCTGCGGCAGAGCATACCCGAATCCCTTTTGGACATCCAGAAGGTTTTATTGAAGCATTTGCTAATGTTTATAATTGTGCATCGGTAGCGATTAGAGATGAAATTGCAGGTAAATTTCCAAGAAAATCAGGGTATGACTTTCCGGACATACGGGATGGTATTATTGGGATGGCCTTTATTGAAACCGTTGTTAAAAGTTCAAAATCCAAAGAAAAATGGGTCAAGTTCCCATCCATTCCAAAATAATATTTTCTATGACTACAAAAATCGGAATTATCGGTGCTGGTGGAATGCTTCAGTATCACGCTGCTGGGTTTAAAGCTGCAGGAGCGGACTTGTTTGCTGTTTGTGACATGAATCAAGTGGCTGCCAAGAAGGCAGCCGATGAGTATGGAATTCCCCATATTTTTTCTGACTCGGAAAAAATGTTAGATGAATTGGGCGAGCTGGATGCCGTAAGCATTATTACTCCAAACCGAACCCATAGACCACTCGCAATTCAGTCTTTAAACGCAGGAAAGCATGTTTTTTGCGAAAAACCCCCGGCCTTGAATGCCGAGGAAGTCTCTCAGATGAAAAGTGCTGCTGATCAGGCAGAAAAGACCCTAATGTTTAATTTTAATAACCGTGCCCGCCCCGAATCCTATGCCCTTCGCAAGTATATCGAGGCTGGCGAAGTGGGAAGGATTAACTCAGCACAAGCTAAGTGGATTCGTAGAACGGGGATTCCTGGCTTCGGTGGATGGTTTACCAACAAGGAACTTTCTGGTGGAGGTCCTTTAATTGATCTTTTGCATATGGTGGATCTTGCAATGTTTTACATGGATTATCCGGCTCCTTCATATGTTCTCGCGCAAACCTTTAATGATTTTATTGAGAATAAAGGCTTCAAAGGGCCCTGGGGAATTCCGGATGTCCAAGATGGAGTAACTGATGTTGAAAGTGCGGCCCATGGATTTGTTCGTTTTGAAACCGGACAAGTTTTAAGTTTTCAAGTTTCATGGGCCGAAATGAATAAGCGGGAAGAAGTTTCAGTTACCTTCCAAGGGCAAAAGTCTGGCGGTATGATTCGCCGATTATTTGGAGCTGATGGTTTGGATGAGACCGCGATTGATGATTGCGAGCTATATGTCCAAGAACACGGAAGGTCGGTGAACCGATCGATCATCACCGAAGAAAATCAAGATATGGGAAGGGTTCGTTCTGCGGAAAATTTTGTTCGCTCGATTAATGGTGAGGAGAAACCCTTGAACACTCCAGATCAAGCATTAAACTTGATGAGAATTATCGATTCAACTTATGAATCTGCTCGAACGGGTCGACCAGTAGACATAGCTTGAGGCTTGCCAGAAACGATTGTTTAAATCATTTTATCTTCTTTATCCTATGGGCAAACAATATAATAAATTAATTAAGAGAAGACGTCGCACGGCTTACCTTGCACGCCAAAAAGCAGCAATACTTAACGAGAAATCAACCGCTGGAAAAAAGAGCTCAAAAGCTACCGCAGCGAAGCCTGCCACACGCCAAAAAGCCGCAACCAAAGCCGCCAGTAAACCTGCTCCCAAAGTAGCCAAGAAAGAGGTTGCGGAGAAAGCAAAACCTGATGATGTTTTGGGACCTGAGGTAGCGGGTGAAGATGCACTTTCGGAAAAAACCGAAAAGACTCCCGAAAGCTAAGAGGGTATTGGGATGAATTGATGATTTTTCCCAACGCTTTAAAATTCTTTACTATATTCGGGTTGGTTTTAACTGGCTGGGGGACTCCAAGTTTGAAGGTGTTGTCCCATTCTTTTCGTGAACACTACGACTTTGTGCGTATCAGTGAATATTTTTCTGGAAAAGAAAATACCAGTGGCCAAATTATTTTGCGATCTCAAGAGAATCATCGAACTGGTCTTTATTTTCATGTTCTATTCCAGGATATTGGAACAGTCATGCCAGTCCAAAATCACAAGTTGATTTTAAAAATTTTAGATTCGGAATCCATTGATTTTAAAACCCACTCTTTTGATCTTTCTCCTGAAATATTAAAAGAAGGCAAAATTTTACTCGGTCTTAGTGGCAAGGATTGGACCTCACCCCAAACAACCCCGATCGCCTGGTACTTAGAACTCCAGACCAAGAACGGGAAAATCCTTGCCGATACTCAAAGCTATCTTTGGTCTCACAAAAGATAGGTGTAGATTCTTCATCTTCGAGTTGGAACTCGATAGAGAATCATGGTTTTACTGAACAAAGCCTTTCGGAGACTTTAATCGGGGGTCAGTCCTTTGTTTGGGATGAAAATGGAGCAGGGGAGTGGGAAGGAATCATTGCTGGTACAAAGTTATCTCTTCGTTTGAAAGACGAATATTTACAGTGGCGGACCATGGGCCCCAAAGTTTTTTCAAAACAGGAAGTGAGTGACTACCTTTGGCTTGATTCCTCCTATCAGGAAGCGATTGATTCTTTACCTTGGAGATCGGACCCGATTCTTCGGCGCTGCATCGAGCATCTGCCCGGTCTGAGAATCCTAAATCAACCCCTGGACGAGACCCTTTTTTATTTCTTGCTTAGCCCCGTTAAAAGTATCCCTCAAATCAAAGAGATAGGAAGGCTTGTAGCACGGATGTATGGTCCAGAATTAGGCGGGGAAAAGTATGGCTTCCCAGGGTGGTCTGCGTTGGCAGAGGTACCAGAAGAAAAGTTTCGTGAGCTTAAGCTCGGATATCGTGCCAGAAATGTGGTTGCCACTGCCTCGTTTCTAAGTTCTAGAGCTGGCTGGATTGACTCGCTATCCGAAAGGAGCTATTTGGAAGCCCGAAATGAAATTATGAAATTACCCGGAGTGGGTGGGAAAATTGCCGATTGCGTTTTACTATTTGGAGCCCGCAAACTCGAAGCATTTCCGATCGATACCTGGATTGAAAAAGTTCTGAGCCTCCGATACGGTTTGGGAAAGTGGAACCAAGATCAAAAACTTAAGTTCGCCCATTTACATTTTGGCAGCTTTGCTGGTTTAGCTCAGCAATTCTTTTTTTCAGCGGAGCGGTTAGGCTTTTTGAATCAAAACTTAGGGAGATAGCGAGCAAATTAATTCTCAGGTTATAGATGGCGCGTAAAATGCAATAAATTGATTCGTTCTTATGAATCCTGCCCCTTTTGAAAAATATAAGACTGAAGATTTCTTCGATGAAATGTTCGGAAATTCCTCTGGGGAACCACTTTTACATTATCAAAAAATCTTTGACAGAATAAGTAGATTAACCCCTGTAGAAATCGCAGAAAAAAGAAGCCATGCAGATTCTTCTTTTCTCGAGCATGGAATCACCTTTACTGTTTATGGGGACGAAGAAGGGACAGAGAAAATATTTCCCTTTGATTTGATCCCCAGAATCATTCCTAGAGCAGAATGGGAAATTGTCGAACAAGGACTAACTCAACGAATCCTTGCCCTCAATTTGTTTCTCAATGACATCTATCATGATGGAAAAATACTTTCTGATGGGGTAATTCCAAAAGAAATTGTTTATTCTTCTCCAAATTATAGAAGAGAAATGGTCGGGATCGATGTCCCGAAAGATATATATGTTCATGTTTGTGGTTCTGATCTTATTCGGGATGAAACCGGTGCTTACTATGTTTTGGAAGATAATGCCCGCTGTCCATCCGGGGTATCTTATCTTCTGGAAAACCGGCAGATTATGAAAAGAACTTTCCCGCAGACTTTTCAAGGCATGTCGGTTCGATCCGTTGAATTGTATCCAGAAATCTTACTTTCAACTTTGGAATACCTTTCCCCTCGGAGATCCCAAAAACCTGTTTGCGTAGTTCTAACTCCTGGAATTTATAACAGTGCCTATTTTGAACATACTTTTCTTGCCAGGCAAATGGGCATAGAAATTGTCGAAGGTCGTGACCTAATCGCGATTGATGGGTATGTTTACATGCGAACAACCCATGGCTTGGTTCAAGTAGATGTCATCTACCGTCGTTTAGATGATGATTTTTTGGACCCATTATTTTTTAACAAGGATTCAACTCTTGGCGTTGCAGGTTTGATGGATGCATACCTTAAAGGAAATGTGGCACTGGCAAATGGAATTGGTACCGGAGTTGCAGACGATAAGGTTACCTACGCCTATGTACCCGAAATGATTCGTTATTACCTGGGGCAAGACCCCATCCTTCCCAATGTTCCAACTTATTTATGCTGGAGAGAAAGTGATCGAGATCATGTACTTGAAAACCTCGAGAATTTAGTGGTTAAACCAGCGAATGAATCTGGAGGTTACGGATTACTAGTTGGAACGGATTCAACCAAGAAAGAGAGAGAGGAATATAAGGAGCGAATTAAATCGAACCCCAGAGATTTTATCGCACAACCCATTGTCTCGCTTTCTAGGCACCCCACAATATTTGAAGACTCGATCGAAGGAAGGCATGTTGACCTCCGTCCTTTTATTTTATATGGCAAAGATATCGATATTGTACCTGGGGGCTTAACGCGTGTTGCCCTTCGCAAAGATTCACTTGTGGTAAATTCCTCCCAAGGTGGTGGAAGTAAAGATACATGGGTACTCGAGAATTAATGGATTATGTTATCTAGAGTGGCAGATAATTTGTATTGGATGAACCGATATGTTGAGAGAGCCGAGAGCTTGGCTCGAGTGGTCGAAGTGAACCAAGACAATTTACTAGAGTTGGATGACAATATAGAGTTGGATCGATTCTGGCTTTCTTCCATCCATGCTTTTCATGCCCATGAATATATAGATCATGAAAAGGAAAGCTCCGCAGAATGTTTCTTTTTGTTTTCAGATTCCTGGCCTAGTTCTATCCGCAATTGTATTTTTTCTGCACGGGAAAATGCGCGTATGGTTAGAGATCAGTTGTCCGAAGAGATTTGGGTTGAATTAAATAGCATTTATCATTTTTTCCGAAGCAAGGATGCAGAAGTTTCATTTGACCAAACCCCGCAGCAGTTTTTTCAGAAAGTAATTCGGTTTTCCTTAGTCTTCCAGGGCTTATCCGATGCGACTGTCAATCATGATGAAGGCTGGCTTTTTATGTCGCTCGGAAAATACCTTGAAAGAGCAGATCAAACTAGCCGTGCATTGGATGCATTGACTCTCAAAGAAAAGAAACCTTCTCGTAAAGATTTAATTGCAGCTTTACGAATTTGTTCAGCACTTTCTGCATTTCGCAGGCAATACAGAGGAGAGCTTTCATTGCGAAATGTTGCAGAATTTCTATTGTTTTCCCAAGATTTTCCAAGGTCTATGAGATTTGCCATAAGAAGGATTGATTCCAATCTTCATGAGTTGTCCGGGGTTCCCAGCGGAAATTTCTCGAATGAGGCAGAGAGGCTTGCGGGTAGTGCCCTTGCCGCTGTGAATTTCACAAACATTGATGCGGTACTTGCTCGGGGCTTGCATCTTTCTCTGGACGAGCTGCAATTAAGTTTAATGGATGTCGGTCAAAAGATTTTCGAGACTTATGTAATGTCTCCCCTAGAGCTTCAAAATGTAAACGATGATCAATCGATGCAAGCACAGCAGTAATGACTTATTTGCTCTCACCTTTTTAAGTTAAACTCCTTTAGCCATGCGCTTATATGTTTTTCATCAGACAAAGTATCGTTATCCATCTCCCGTTAAAGATAGTTTTAATGAACTAAGGCTATACCCAATTAGTAATGAATGGCAAAAGTGTGAAAGCTGTTTCATTCATGTCCTGCCTTCCACGCAACTTCAGCAATATTTGGATTTAAATGGAAATATAGTAAACCATTTTGAAATACCCCAGGATCACTCCAAGTTAATTATTGAGAGCAGATCTACCGTTACCACCCATTCTAGGGTCGATTTTAACGCCCTTCCATACGGAAAGAAAATGAGTACCTTGAAAAAGATGCAAGGTCAATCGGAAGCACGGCCATATTTACAAAGCTCATCATTCGTAGAAATCAATCCTGAATCTTGGCGTTTAGCAGTGGATGTACAAGCAGACTCTCAAGATATTTTTCAAACGGCATACATGATCATGGAATTCATTTTTCAAAACTTTGAATACTCTAATTCCATAACCTCGGTTGAAACCCATGGTAACCAAGCTTTGAAACTTCGAAAAGGAGTTTGTCAGGATTTTGCCCATGCCGCTTTGGTGCTTTGTCGATGCTTGAGTATCCCTGCTCGGTATGTCAGTGGATATGTTTTCGATAGAACGCGGGATCAATCCATGAGAGGTGCAGAAGCTTCGCATGCATGGATAGAGGTACTAGTGAATGGCTTTGGGTGGTTTGGCTTGGATCCCACGAATAATCAAGTAGTGGACGAAAATTATATAGTTTTAGGCACGGGCATGGACTATAAAGATGTTGCCCCCGTTACCGGCACTTATTTTGGTAAACCGCCAAAAAGTATGGAAGTGAATGTGACCGTGAAAAGAATGGATAGTTCTGACCGTTAAAAAATACCAGTTTTGCTGGTTCTTGGAATAGAATCCATCAGTTCTTGGGTATATGAAGTTTTGGGATGCAGGCAGATTTCATCAACTTTTCCAAACTCTTCTATCCTTCCAGATCTCATGACCGCAATATCATCAGCCATATGCCTGACCACGCAAAGGTCATGGGATATGAAAAGATAGGTCAGGTTTCTAGAGATCTGAAGTTCATGCAATAAGTTAAGCACTTGTGCCTGAACCGACACATCCATGGCACTGACACACTCATCACAGACAACAAACTCAGGTTCTGTGGAAAGGGCACGGGCAACACAAATTCTTTGTCTTTGCCCCCCTGAAAATTCATGAGGGTATCGTTTTAAATGGTTCGATTCCAACCCAACTTCTTCAAGTAATTCAACCGCTAGATTGGAACGCTCAGAACGGTTCCCACCAATGCCATGGACCTTCATTGGCTCGGTCAAGGTTTGCTCAATTGTCAACCTAGGGTTGAGCGAAGCATATGGATCCTGGAAAATAATTTGCATCCTTTTACGGAATGACAGCAATTCAGAAACATTGATTTTTACAATATCTTTACCGTCCCAAAGGATTTCTCCAGAATTAATTTGGGTAAGTTGCAAAATCGCACGACCCAAAGTCGTTTTTCCAGAACCTGATTCTCCCACGAGTCCCAAAGTTTTCCCTTTGCTAATCGAAAGGTCTACTCCATCCACTGCTTTGATAACCTTTCGACTTTCAGACTGAACAAAGTGAACCGCTAAGTTTTTTACCTGTATCCAAGAATCTTGGCTGTTTAAATTTGAACTTTTGGAAATCGGGACTTTGGCAGTGGGGGTTGACTTGGGCGATTGCCCCATGAAATCATCGACGGTCGGCAATTTCTCTACGGATGTTTCGAAGGTCGGTCTGCAGGCAATCAAAGCTTTGACATAGGGATGAGAAGGAGAGGTAAAAAGCTCTTTGGTTGAGTTTTCCTCGACCACTTTACCCCGGTACATAACCACCACCCGATCTGCGATTTCGGCGACAACACCTAAGTCGTGGCTAACAAATAAAATACTGGTTCTCAGTTCCTGACATAAGCTTTTGAGCAGTTTCAAAATCTTTGCTTGAACTGTAACGTCAAGGGCGGTTGTGGGTTCATCTGCAAGGAGTAATTCTGGCTTGGTTATGAGTGCCATGGCAATCATGGCTCTTTGTCGCATGCCACCAGAGAATTCATGGGGATAAGCATTTTCGCGATCTTTGATCTTATCCACGCCAACCCGCTGAAGCATTTCCATGGCTTGTTCCCGGGCATCCTTTTGGGTTGGAACTAGGCCATGAATAATCAGGGGCTCAGCCACTTGTTCCAGAACGCTCATGTATGGATTTAGGCAACTCATGGGATCTTGAAAAACCATTGAAATTGATTTGCCGCGCAAGGAGCGCATGTTTTTAGAGGTAGCTTGTAAAAGATTGTTTCCTTTGAAAAAGATTTCTCCACCTTCAATTTTTGCAGGAGGTATGGGAAGCAGGTTTAATAGGGAATGGCAAGTGACTGATTTCCCCGATCCCGATTCTCCAACCAAGCCTAATACTTCTCCTTTGGAAATGGAAAAACTAACACCATCCACCGCTTTCACGATTTCCTCTCGAGTGTGAAAAAAGGTCTGAAGGTTTTTGATATTCAAGTCATTCATTAGTCCTTGGAGCTTTTAGGATCCAATGCATCCCGCAAGCCATCTCCGATGAAATTCAAACAAAAAAGACAAAGGCAAAAGAAGAAGCCTGGGAAGATCAGAAGCCAGGGTGCGACATCCATTTTTTCCGCCCCTTCTTTAATCAGGCTGCCCCAGGAAGCCATCGGGGCCTGTACGCCAAGTCCAAGAAAACTTAAAACGGCTTCCAATAACATGACTGCTGGAACGGTTAATGTGGCATAGACAATAATCGGTCCGAGAAGATTGGGAAGAATGTGATGAAAAAGAATGCGGGCATCCTTGAAGCCAAGAGCTCGGGCTGCTTCAATGAATTCTGCACCTTTCAAATGAAGAGTTTGGGCACGAGTGATTCTTGCCATGGTCAACCACTCAACTGCCCCAATGGCAAGAAAAAGAAGATAGAAGTTACGACCGAAGAGTACCATCAATAGAATTACGAATATCGTGAAGGGCAAAGAGTATAATATATCAACAAACCTCATCATGAAGGCGTCGACCTTTCCGCCCACATAACCTGAAATCATCCCATAGGTAACCCCAATTACAAGGGAAACTAAAGTAGCGAGCATTCCCACAGCCAGTGAAATCCTCCCTCCAAAACTTGTTCTAGCAAACAAGTCTCTGCCTAGGTTGTCGGTTCCAAACCAATGATTTTTATCAGGAGGTAAAAACTGACTTTCCAAGTTTTGTTCATCATACTGGAAATGGCAAAGTTCAGGTCCAAGAAAAGAAAAGAGTAAGATGAAGCCAAGAATGAATAAGCTTAATAAAGCCATCCGGTTTGAGCGTAGACGCATCCATGCGTCTTTTGCCAGTGAAGATCCTTGCTCGCTTTTCATCTTTGTTCTCTCGCTTTAGGGTCCAGCCAAGCCTGAAGGAAATCCACAAGTAAGTTGAGTGCTATGATTAAGGTGGCGTAGAACAAGACGGTTCCTAAAACCATGGTGTAGTCCCGGTTAAAGGCTGCGGTAACGAAGAACTTGCCTAACCCTGGTATGAAAAAAATACTTTCTATTATAAATGATCCACTCACGAGTCCGGCGAATGCTGGACCCAAAAAAGTTACCACGGGGAGTAAGCCTCCTCTTAGGGCATGCTTGATGACCACCCGGCTTGGCGAGGCCCCCTTAGCTCTTGCGGTCCTTACATAATCCTGCTTAAGGGTCTCAAGCATTCCGGCACGGGTTAGGCGAGCGATGTAGGCGGCGTAGAATAAACCAAGGGTGAGCGATGGCAAAATAAGGTCGGACCAAGAGTACCAACCCAAGGCTGGTAGAAGATTTAGCTTGGTGGAAAAAATCATGATTAAGATCGGCCCAAGCACGAAGGTGGGAAGACAAATTCCAACCATGGCAAGCCCCATAGGCAGGTAATCCCACAAGGTATTTTTTCGAAGAGCGGCAACCATGCCTGCGGGTAATCCAACGAACAGGGCGATGAGCAAGGCTGAAACTCCAAGGCCAAGAGATACCGGGAAAGCTACTCCAATGAGTTCGGAAACATCCCACCCAACATATTTAAAGGAGGGACCCAAGTCGCCCGCCAAAAGGTTTTTCATATAGAGAAGATATTGATCAAAAAGAGGGAGATTAAGGCCGAAATGGCTTTCTAAATTCACTTTGATTTCTTCTGGGATTGCTTTTTCAGAGTCAAAAGGACCACCCGGTGCAAACCTCGTCATGAAGAAGGTCAAGGTAGCAATAATTAGCAGAGTGGGAATCGTTTGAAGGAGTCTGGATATGAAAAAGGATTTCATTATTTTACACCGTTATCCAGATAGACATATTTATAGGGATGATGATCCAGCAAGGTTGGATACCATCCCTGAACGCTTGGATGACGTAGCGAGACCTGAACATAAAAATAAAGAGGAAGAATCGGAATTTCTTCTGCCAACAAGTCTTCACAATTTTGAAAATGAATAAATCTTTCAGCTGGGTTGAGCGATTGCTCCGCAAGATTTAAGGCACGGTCATATTCTTGGTTCGACCAACCTGTTAGGTTGTTACCTTCTCCGGTTCGCCAGAGGTGCAAAAAAGTATTAGCATCCACATAATCACCAATCCATCCGGCACGAGCCAGAGCATAATCTCCTTTGGTAATCGATGAAAGAAACACTTTCCATTCCATATTCGTCAATTGAATATCCACCCCTAGGCTCTTTTTCCACATGGCCTGTAAAGCTTCGGCAACTTTTTTATGACCTTCTGAAGTGTTGTAGCTAAGTTCGAAAGGGGGAAGGGTTTGAAGCCCCTTCTCTTTCAGGTATGAGTCCAATAATACTTTGGCCTGTTCTGGGTCATAACCATATCCCTTCTTTGCAGTAAATCCGCCAGTATCTGGTGGAGTGAAGCAATAAGCAGGAAGTTGCCCGCCCTTCAAAACTTTTTCGACCAAAAGCTTTCGATTCACCGAGAGGCTTAGGGCTTTACGAACCCTTAGATCATCAAATGGAGGAGCCTTGAGATTAAAGCGGTAATAATAAGTTCCGAGGTAAGGCTCGAAATGAATCCACTCTGGGTGTTTTTTCTTCAAGAAGTCAATTCGGTCAGATGATACCGTTTGAGTCACATGTAAAAACCCAGTCCGGAAACCACGCTCCTCGGTATCAGCTGTTTCAATCGGATAAAATCGTATGGCAGAGAGTTTAGTACGATTTGCATCCCAATATTCTTTGGATGCTTTTACTTCAATAACCGAATTGATTTTATGATCGGATAATTGAAAAGGGCCGTTTCCAATAAAATTTTGGGGTTTCGTCCATTTAGTCCCGATGCGGGCGAAAGCGTCAAATTTTTCAAGGGTGGGTTGATGCACCGGAAACCATGAATAATGATTGAGTAATTCAAGAAAATAGGGAGTCTGATTTTCTAGGGTTAACTGCAAGGAGTGAGTATTTAAAGCTTTAACTCCGACATTAGCTTCATCCCATGTTTTTTTACCTTCATGGTAGATCTTGGCATTTTTTAAGACATAAAGCATGGAGGCATACTGAGCACCTAAGTTGGGGTTTAGAATTCGTTTGTAAGAATAAATAAAATCATTTGCGGTTACCGGATCACCGTTGTGCCAGCGAGCCTCTTTCCGAATTTGAAAAATATATGTCTTTTTGTCTTCGGAAATCACCCAGCTCTCGGCAACTCCGGGTAATGGTTTAAGGGTTTTGGGATCTTCACTTACCAAACCTTCGAGCAGAGCAGACAAAATATTATGGGCGGCAACACTAGTTGCCAAATGCGGGTCTAAATATTGAGGTTCCGCACCGAGGCCAAAATGCAGGATTTGTTCGTCTATTGCTCGCTCTACATTGGAAGGTGCCGAGCAAGATGAGAACAGGAAATGACCCAAGATACCAACCCCGAGCAAAAGGGCAGCTTTTACAGATTGTATTAAAGATTTTTTAATATTTCGAAACTGAACAGGGTAAGGCACATGGCAAGAAAAAGGATACATTATATTTCACTTTTGAATTTCTATGCTTTGCTCGGAGCAGGGAAGTCCTTAGAAAGTAAAATTTTATGCGAGATTATTTTATCAGAAGACTTTTATTGATACCACCGACTCTTCTTGGAATTAGTATCTTGGTCTTCGCGATTACCAGATTGGCACCCGGTGGTCCTCTGGAACAGGCAATGATGCAAATGCAGCAGATTTCTGAAGATGGTGGTGGGGGTTTAAATTCAGGTTCAGACCAGGCTTTGTCGGAGGATCAACTTGAACAGATGAAACGTTTGTACGGATTTGATAAACCTCATTGGGAAGCCTATTTAATCTGGCTGGGTTTGCTTCCCCGAGAAACGGAATTTCGTCAAATACGGTTTCTTGACCAGGAGCTCGAATTAGCGGAGAGAGTGAGCCTTCCAAGTTTTAACTTGGTTGAACTAGATTGGGACGGGGACGGATACCTTCAACGCCAGGAAGTGCCGTCCCATTTAAATAAATACATTGATTTCTCTCGTTTTGATCAAAATCAGGATGGTGAGATTGACGGGGCGGAGGCGGATACTCCGGCTGCATTCATAGAGGGAGCCCGGGAGAAAGTTATTCTCCAAAGAGATGATAAGGGTGGGGTAAGGATGGAAAATTATCATAGCTTACTTGGAAACTGGAAGATCCGCATGAAAGAAAGTGACCGAGGTAAACCCAATTTAATTCCAATAGCTGAACTATTCATGACCCGCTATGCTGGGGTGTTGCAGGGAAATTTTGGACTTTCGACCCGGTATGGGGAACCTGTCCTTTCAGTGATTACCGAACGCCTGCCGGTATCCACTTACTTCGGACTTCTTACCTTTCTGATTACCTACATGATATGCATTCCGCTCGGGGTTTTTAAGGCGGTTCGACACAACACTTTATCCGATGATATTTCATCGATCCTTATTTTTGTTGGGTACTCGGTTCCAGGATATGCATTGGGTTCCCTTTTGCTTTTGTTTTTCTCAGTAAAGCTTGACTGGTTTCCAATGAGGGGACTAACCAGCAGTGGATTCAGCGAACTTTCCCCTTGGGAACAAATCAAAGATTTGGTCATTCATACATTTCAGCCCCTTTGTTGTTATTTGATTGGCGGATTTGCTTTCGTAACCATGTTGATGAAAAACCACCTCATGGATAACTTGGCTTCTGATTATGTACGGACCGCCATGGCAAAAGGGGTTTCCTTTGGCATCGCGGTTCGTAGACACGCCCTTCGTAATTCGCTGGTTCCCCTCGCAACCAATGTAGGTCATCAAGTGACCCTGTTTGTCACTGGATCTTTTCTAATAGAAACGATTTTCGATATCGATGGTTTTGGCTTGCTCGGGTTTAATTCTGTGATTGACCGGGATTATCCCGTGGTCATGGGCATACTTACCCTATCGGCCAGTTTAATGCTGCTCGGGAATGTGCTTTCCGATGCTTTGGTTGCCTTAGTCGATCCGAGAGTCCGATTTGAATAGAGGATGATTCAGATAAATCCATTAACCCTAAAAAAGCTTCGTCGATTTCGTTCGATCAAAAGAGGCTTCTGGTCTTTTATAATCTTACTTTTGCTCTATTGTTTTAGCTTGGCTGGGGAGCTTTTTGTCAATAAACGAGCATTGTTGGTTTCATACAAGGGTGATTTTTATTTTCCAACCTATGGGGATCAGATAAGGGGAAAACAATTTGGACTGGATTATGATTATGAAACGGATTACCGAACCCTGAAGAAGAAATTTGAACAAGAGAATCTCGGTAATTGGGTTATTATGCCAATCATTCCCTATGATCCATATGAAATGGATTACACTCAGGATGAGTCTACCGGTTTTTCTCCTCCAAGTTGGGAAACGAGGCATTTTTGTGGAACCGATAAAACCGAACGGGATGTCTTTGCCCGGTTACTTTACGGATTCCGAATCGCAATGACCTTTTCTTTGGGTTATCTTTTTCTGACCTATTTAATTGCAGTAGCTGCAGGGAGTGTGATGGGATATCTTGGTGGGAAGACAGATATGCTTGGATTACGCCTGGTTGAAATCTGGGCGAATGTACCTTTCTTATACATGGTTATTATTTTGGTCTCTGTGATGCCGGGCTGGTGGGGGGTTGGTTGGCAAGTATCCTCTCTTTTGTTCATCATGGTCCTGTTTTCATGGACCGGCATGACTTATTACATTCGAGCGGCGGTGTACAAAGAAAAGGCCCGTGATTATGTTTCAGCTGCGAAAGTAATCGGTGCGGGCCCTTTGCGAATTATTTTTCGCCATCTTCTTCCCAATGTTATTTCAACCCTAGTCACCTTTGCCCCCTTCACGATTGCCGCCGCCATTTCATCGATTACCGCCCTTGACTTTTTAGGATATGGTTTGCCTCCCCCCACTCCGAGCTGGGGAGAACTTCTAAAGCAGGCTGTGGGCAATCTTAAAACGGCTCCCTGGATTGTTATCTCAACAGTTACCGCACTGGTTTTAACCTTAACCCTTGTTACTTTTGTGGGCGAAGCGGTAAGAGAAGCTTTTGATCCCAAAAAATTCTCCACCTATGAATGATATGAAAAAAATAAAATTCTTTGTTTCTCCATTACTTGCAAGCGGCATCGTTTTTTTTCTTGGATGCGAAAACCCAAAGTTAAAACAGCCCCGTGAAAGTTCTACCGAACAGACAGAAGGAAAATCCGATCATTCTGATCAGGTTGACCAAGAGTTTACCCGCGAACTTGCCCGTGAGTTTGCGAGGGAATTCGTGCAGGAATTTGCAAAACAAATGAAACAAAAAGGCTTTGTTTTAGATGCCAATGAATCCCTTAAAATGAGCGACAATCCATCTCTGAAAACCGGTCTTCTTGATACGAACGGAAAACCACACCCTTTACTCAGTCACTGCTCCGAGGATGTTCTTGAATTTTATCAAAAGAATGCGGACTGTTTTTCAATTTTATCCCCCGAGCAGATACCCGAAGATTTAAATTGGCAGGATGGTTCCAATGAAAAAGAATTTTCTTCTCCTGATGCGAAGAGGGGAGGGACTTTTCATGCGTACATGCGAGATTTCCCCCGAACTCTTAGAACGATTGGACCGGATGCAAATGGTGGGTTTCGCAGCTATCTTTTGGATAATAATGTCATTGGTTTAACCCATGCTCACCCAAATTCCGACGGCTACTACCCAGGTGTTGCCAATCAATGGGCGGTCGGCAAAGATGGTCGTACCGTTTACTTCCGCCTCGATCCGAATGCCCGTTTTAGTGATGGGAATCTGGTAAAAGCATCTGATTATTTCTTCTTTTTTTACTTCATGAGAAGTAAGCATATACAGGCACCTTGGTATAATGATTATTATGGGAAAGATAAATTTCAGCAGGTTACTTTATACGATGAACAGACTCTATCGATTACCTTTTACAAAGCAAAGCCTGACATTGTGGAAAGGGTTTCCATACGTCCCAAGCCAGAGCATTTTTACTCAGAGCTGGGAGGAGAATATTTAACCAAATACCAGTGGGATCCGGAACCAACCACCGGTGCCTATGTGGCATTACCGGAAAATGTGGATAAGGGGAAATCGGTTACCTTGGTGAGGCAAGATGACTGGTGGGCAAATGACAAAGCGTTTTTTCGTAATCGTTTCAACCCCGACCAAATAAAGGTAAGCGTTATCCGAGATAATGATAAAGCGTTTGAGATTTTTCTGAAAGGGCAAATCGATGCCTTCGGATTAGCCAAAACCGAATTCTGGTACGAAAAATTAAAAAATGAGCACCCTTTGGTGAAAAATGGGTACATGACCAAAGTTACTTTTTTCAATCAAGCACCTCCACCCAGTTACGCACTCAGGATAAATTCCCAAAAGGCACCGCTTGACAACCTTGACCTACGCATTGGCTTTCATCACGCAATGAATTTTGATCTCGTGCTCGAAAGAATCTTTCGCCGAGATTTTGTAAGAATGAATACGGTTGCGGATGGCTTTGGTGAAAGATCACACCCCAATCTGAAGGCCCGGGAATTCTCAGTGGATAAAGCAGTAGAAAGCTTTGCCAAAGCCGGATATTCGAAAAGAGGAAAAGATGGAATTCTGATAAATGAAAGAGGTGAAAAATTATCCATCGAGGTTATGACTGGTTATAAACATTTTGAAGATGTTTTGGTCGTACTAAAAGAGGAAGCGAAAAAAGCCGGTCTAGAGATTAAGTTAAAAGTGCTTGAGCCAACTGCAGCATGGAAAATGGCGAATGAGAAAAATCACCAGGTCATCTTTTCTGCATTTGGTACTTTTGTTGAGCTTTTCCCCCGGTTTTGGGAACCGTTTCATTCGGATAATGCGTACCAAGAAAATGGGGATTTAAAGTATCAAAAAAACGGAGAACTAAAGCCCGGGATTACCACGAAGACGAGCACTAATAATTTCACTCAGACTGCAGTCCGTGATTTGGATCATTTGATTAATCAATACAGGGAAGAGGAGGACCTTGGCAAGATAACCGCAATGGCTCACCGTTTAAGTAAAATGATTCACGACCATGCAGTCTGGGTGCCTGCCTGGAAAAAACCGTGGCTTCGGGTCGGGCATTGGAGCTGGCTTCATTTTCCTGATGACTGGGGGCCCAAAGAATCCACTGATTACGAAGAATTTCAGGTTTTTTGGATTGATACTCTAGAGAAGAAAAAAATCCTCGATGCAATGGAAAAAGGAGAACCCGTTTCTGCTCAGCCAACGGTTCGGGAATATACAAAATACAAGAAGTGATAAATTTTGACTGAAACCCTAATGACCAACGAAGCAAAGAATGATTCATTATTGAAAGTGAAAGATCTTTCCGTTTCCTTCGCCACCGATGAAGGGGAAGTGCAGGCATTGGATGCGGTGGATTTTGAAGTGAAGCTGGGACAAACCCTGGGACTGGTAGGGGAATCGGGTTGTGGAAAAAGTGTCACTGCACTTTCAGTTATGCGGCTCTTACCCAGACCAATGGGGAAAATTAATGGTGGGAGTATTCATTTCGAGGGAAAGGATTTATTGAAATTAACTCCTGATGAAATGAGGCAGGTTCGAGGAAATGAAATAGGAATGATTTTTCAAGAACCGATGAATGCATTAAACCCGGTTCGTTCCATTGGGGATCAGATAAGTGAATCTTTTCTTCTTCATCAGGATATCACTAGAAAACAAGCGTGGCTAAAATCAATTGAGATGCTGGATGAGGTCGGCATTCCAGTTCCTGAAAGTCGGGTCTTTGAATACCCTCACCAGTTATCGGGTGGGATGAGGCAGCGTATCGTAATCGCGATCGCATTGGCATGTAAGCCCAAGCTGATCATTGCCGATGAACCCACCACTGCATTGGATGTTACCGTACAGTCTCAAATCCTTGATCTTTTGCAAAGTCTTAAGGAAAAATTGGGTTCTTCCGTCCTGCTGATCACACATGATTTAGGAGTTATTGCTGAAACATGTGATGAAGTATGTGTGATGTATGCCGGCAGAATGGTTGAGCGAGCTCCTGTAAAAGAACTTTTTGCCCATCCCATGCACGCTTACACCCGCGGCCTTCTCTCTTCGATTCCCCGCCTTGATGGAATCCCCAAGACGGAGCTTTCCACAATTGATGGGATGGTGCCCAGTCTTTCCGAATTGAACTCCGGTTGTCGTTTTGCTCCTAGAAGTGGATTGGAACATTCCAAGGAACAAATAGAGAAACGTCCCGGTTTTATTGAGATAAATCCTGAACACTGGGTGGAAGCCTGCCCGGTTTGTTTATCAATATGACCGCAGGGGAAAAAATATTGGAAATCGAAGACCTCCGGGTTCATTTTCCGGTTCGAGGAGGAATTTTTAGAAGAGCAGTTGGTGCCTGCAAGGCGGTCGATGGGGTAACTCTGTGTCTCAAGAGAGGGCAGACATTGGGCTTGGTTGGAGAATCTGGATGTGGAAAGTCAACTTTGGCGAAATCAGTGGTTAAGTTGATAGAGCCAACCAGTGGCACAATCAGGTTTGGAAATAAGGAAGTAATTGCTGGTGAGGCGGAAACTAATTTTCGAAAATCTGTTCAAATGGTTTTTCAGGATCCCGCTGAATCCTTAAATTCGCGCATGACAGTAGGGACGATTATCGGTGAGCCTTTAGATATTCATCAGGTTGGCGATCCGAAAGAGAGACGGCATCGAGTTTTACAATTGCTCGAACAAGTGGGGTTGCCTGAAAATGCGATCAAGCGTTACCCTTTTGAGTTTTCTGGCGGTCAGAGGCAAAGAATTGGGATTGCCCGTGCTCTCGCTTTGAACCCTGAACTCATAGTACTGGATGAACCCGTCTCCGCATTGGATGTCTCAGTGCAAAGTCAGGTTCTAAATTTGCTGATGGATTTACAGGCTGAACTAGGGCTGACTTACCTTCTAATCGCCCACGATCTCGCGGTCGTTAAGCATGTATCAGATATGATCGCAGTTATGTATCTGGGCAAGGTGGTTGAGATGGGACCAATGCAAGAAATCTATGAAAACCCTGCACATGCTTACACCAAGGCGCTAATTTCCGCTGTTCCTGTTCCGGATCCTACCCTAAAGAGGGATCGTATTTTAATTCCTGGAGATGTTCCTTCACCGATTAATCCTCCGAAAGGTTGTGCCTTTGGCAGCCGGATGAATTCTCCAAAATATGAGCAAAGTATTGGGCGCGAATTAAAAGTAAAGCAACTTAGCGAGGGACGTTGGGTGTTAGATTGCCCTTGCTGTGTAGACCCATGATTCTAAAAAAGGCTTGCGAGATACTAAGACTGCTCTTTTAAATAATCCTTTACCCTTTTGCCAACTCCATGCGATTTTTTATCAATCGAAAATTTAGTTACCTGATCATTATCCATTTCTTGGCTTTGTCATCTTGGGGCCAAGATCCGTCCAATATGCCTCAAAGGCAGCTTCAAGCCGAGCTTACCAAACTTCTGGATTCCGGAAATTATGCGGATGCGATGCCTTTCTTTGACGAGCTCAAAATTCGCGGTCAAGATGATCCCGACATTAACTATGAGAACATAGTAATTGGATCTCCGATGGTTTTCCCTTCGGGATATATGCAGATGTATGCCAAGACCATGGATTCTAGTTATATCTCAAAAGCAGCAGAATTTTGCGGCTCTTTCGTTGCAAAGTACTCAGGTCATGCAGATGCAATTAAACTTTTGCAAATGCAAGATACTTTCCTGCGGATGGATCAAAAATGGAATGAAGCCGTTCAAGTTATCGAAAAACTTCTCGATCCTACCCAAGCATTTCGTGAAAAAATTGAAGAAGGGAAGAGAAGCGATATGCTTAATCTTTATTTGGGTAGAGCACAATGCTACCACACCCTTCAAAATTGGGTCAAAGGAGAAGTTGCCTTTCGAGAACTGCTGACTATTTCAGATGAAGCAAAGGATGAAGATAAAGCAGCTTATGCGATTTCCTGCCTCACTGAAATGTTTGTAGTTACCAAACGGGTAGATGAAGTCTTTCCTTTGCTTCCTCGGTTATCTGCAGAGACACCCGCCCGCTATGATATGAGGTTGAATGTTAACTTAATGCAGGGTGGTGATCAATTGAAAGAGAAAGGTAGATTTGTAGAAGCTTCTCTATTGTATGCTTTAACCATGACTGCAGAGGAGGTGAAAAATTATTACACGGATCGGATCGCTCGTATCTCAGCTGAAAAAAGCCGATTGTCATCCTTTCTTAAAAATCCAAACTTACCAAAGAGGCGGTTGTCTATTTTACGAGACAAAGATAATGCTTTGACCATGAAGTTAACCACGGCGAAAAGTCACCTTGCCATTGCCGAGAAAACCGCTTCATTCACCACCAACTTGAGATGGAGCAAGGCTTCCAACTTTCAGGACACCAAAAGATTTTGGGAATCCTTTTGGGGTTTTTACTGGCTCTACAAAGAAGACCCTGACAACGAACTGGCGGAAGATTTTATCTACGCTGCCTTCGCATCTGCAAATACCGTAAAATTTGCTGAAAAATCATTCGAGCTTGGTGAGCAATATTTAGCCAATAAAAATTGGCTCAAGTATGGTTCGGATGTAACTAATATCATGGCAAATGCTTACAGGCTTGAGGCTGAAAAACAGGCAGCTATTGCAGAAGGTCTTCAAACGGCACTGTCCACCCTAGATAAGGAAAAAGCTGCAAGAGCCAAACAAAGTTCGGAAGAACAATACCAGCGGTTTTTTGAATTGTGTGATCGATTTTTGGAAAAAGATCCTGGAAATAAATATGCTGTTAATTTTGTCAACATGATGGGCTCAGTGTACTTTAAGCAAAGAAAATTTGATCAACTTCTTGAAAAATTTGCAGGCTATGTTGCCGGGGTTCCAGACGCGAACAAAGGCTACATCAACAACCAATCATTCGCCGAAGGTCCTGCTATGCCATCCGCACTGTATCTGAGCGGGATAAGCCTTCTATCCACAGGTAAATTTGAAGAGGCAAAGCCATTGCTCGCACCAATAGTTGGGGTTTATGTGGAGGGCTTGCCGCTAGCAGATGGAACCTTATCGAACATGAGCCAATACGAGGAAGTGGTTGATGAGTAAAATTGTAATCTCCAGTCTTTCGTTATTTATAAGCCTTTTCCTTGCTTCTTGCGGCGGGGATGATGAAGCGTCATCCAATGACCCTGCTCTAGATGTAGCGGAAAACGAGGCAAATAAAGAGGAAATCCCAGAAGAAGAGGAAGTAGCAAAAAAAGTTCCAATAGAAGTTCCCAAGAAGGAGCGGAAGATTCCCGATCCCAATGGCGTTTATTTACCCACAGGAGAAGAAAAAAATGGCAAACCAGTGTATGCAAATGCGGACGGTTTCACCATGTGGTATAACGGTTCAACTTGGAGAATTACCGACCGTACGGGCGGAGGAAACTTAGTTGCTTCCGGAAAAGAATCGATTAATCAAGAATGGTCAAAAGGTGGGAAAGTCCGCCATTATCCGGATGATCAGTTTGCCAAAGATTCCCTTTTCAGATTAGCTGTTTCTTATCAGGGGTCTGAAGACAATATCAACGCTTCTAGGCTATTTAAACAATTCATAAGGGAGTTTCCTGATGATAAGAATGTGGCGGCATCCTACTTAAGCTTAGCAGATCTTGTAATGAGTAGTTTGGAACCAGAAGAACTTCCAACTTACGAACAGATTTCTGAGGCTAGAAAGAATTACGCCTTGGTAAGAGAGTCTACACAAGATATAGCACTCATTTCAGATGCTACTTTTAACGAGGGCGGAGTTTTGGAGCAAGCTGCGGAAAACCCAGAGGGTTTGATCGATCATTATTTTACTTTCGATAAGAATAAAGATGATCTCCTAAGCGAAGGTGAATTCACCGCGATTGGATTGGTTGGGGCAAAATCCTTTTCTGAATATGATCTTAACGGAGATAAGTCTTTAGACTTTGGAGAGGTAGTAGATTTGGCAATAATGTTTTCCTTTTCGGAGCTTGAATCTCTGTACAGTACCTACAACGAAAAGTATTCCAGTATCGAAGGGGCAAGAATTTCGGAGGCAACTCAAAAAATTGGTTTTGCCTGTGAAAAACAGGGCCGACCTTCCCAAATGTTAAAGATGTACTTTGATGACATCAAAAAGTATGGCAATGAACCTTCCAATGTCGGTGTTGATGGAATTTTAATCAAATACTCGGAAAAATACCTAGAATATGAAACTTTATATGGAAAAACCTACGAATTGCTTGAAAAAATTCAAAATCCAGACGAAACGGTTTCTTTCAAGTATAGAAATCGAAAAGGGGTGGAGGAAATCATTTCTGGAACCGTCGAAGATATCTTAAAGGACCGAAGCAAGTTATTACCTTTCCTTGCCACCCAGTACAAAGGTATGGACCAAGATATTTACAGAGAGGTTGCGAAATTAAAAGGAGCGATTTATGTGAACCCTGAGTATTCTTCCAAATTCAAGGGTTACTATAACAAATTTGATAAGCTTAAATCAAGCTTTCCAGTTGAACTCGCTCCCGAAGAAGCTTATGCGAAGCTACTTAATCAATCGATCGATAGTGGGCAAAAAACCTTGGAATTGAGAATGAGAGCGGCCTTGTCCTCGGTCGGTTCGAATGCGGGAGGGAATTATAATCCGGAAAAAAGAGATTTTCCTGCAGCTAGCCCGGGGGTACTGGTTTGGATGGCAAAAATTTTATTGGCTCAAAATTCTACCGACGATGCCATTGTAGCCATGAACCGCTTATTGGAGGTTTATTCTGAAACAGGAGGCGAATTTTTATTTGATGCGAACTTTATTCTCGGAAAAGCAAGTGAAAAGAAGAATGATTATCAAGCTGCGTCTTCTAGTTATCAAAATGCACTTACCAATTCTTCTTGGCATAAACTCGCAAATGAAGCAAGGATGAGGCTAGGTTATTCCCTCTTCGAAGTTGCTCAGAGCACGAAGGATACGACCTTTTTGGAAAATGCGATTTCTTCATATCAGGAAGTCCGGGGGGATTCAGATGCCAAATTAGAGTTTCGGGCCGAGTCTGCCTTCATGATGGGTGAGTGCAAGCGGGCTCAAAAAGATTACGCAGGGGCGGCCTTTTTATTCTTGGAAACTACATTGAACTTTCCCGGTTCTTTAAAATGGGCACCCAAATCCTACGAAAAAGCGATTGCTTGCTATGAACAGGCGGGTGCATCGGATCAAGTAAACAATATTGAAAAGCAATATATGGATTGGCAAAGAAAGTTCTTGAAATGATCATTCGAAATCTCCGTAATCTTCTGGTTTTATTCCTTGGCTCATCTTTTTTGCATGCCCAGCAAGAAGATTTCTTTAAAAAGTATGCAGGTCCAATTCCTGGGAAAGTACATTATTTGAGTGGCGTAAATCCCAAAGAAATGATTCTCAGAGGCGTAGATCCAGCCAAGGGTATCATCTATGTTGGGCTCAAGATGCAAGGTAAGTTTTTGGGAATGGAACTAGAATTAAGGGGCTTATCAAAACAAAATATCAAAGGCTTTGAGTATACCGGTTTCCAACAAACAGTGACCAATCCCTTACTGAACAAAAAGCAACTCGCATCTGCAAGAGTGCAGCAAAGAGATAAGATAAGCATGGGTAGGGTGATGGGTTATCTTTTTAATGAAAAATATGAAAAGCCAATCATCGATACATTGCGTCCTGCCATTTACAAATTAATGCTGTTTCTATCCATACCACCTGATTATTTCATTCAAGTTCCAATACACAGCGTTTGCCTGACCTATGTACGGGCCCTTATCGAGTCCGAACAATATGCAGAAGCATTTTATCTCTTATCCCGCTTAAATTTAAGTCAGCTCGATGGCTTTGGATACCGTGAATTTTCAGATGCTGCCCTCGATCTTGCTGGTAAGATGATCCGAGCTAACCCAAAGTCTGCAAAGGTTTCCCTCGCTTTACTTAAAAGGGTCAATATCCGCGACGACAGTGGTGATCATGAATCATACCTGCGGCTTGCAAATTCCCTCCGAAAGCAAGGTCTTTATAAGGAAGCACTTGACGAGTATGCTCGCTTAGGGCCAATTGTTCAAAAATCTGCTCAGAGTCCCTTTAAGACAATTCTCAAGATCTGGCCGGTTTATTGTTATATAAAAAACTACGAGCTCTACATTTCCTATGCAGCTCGTGACAAACGCTACGCGCCTTATGCCTCCAAATTTTTCAATGCAGCCGTACAAGGCCTTGAAACACTCGATCAAAATCCACCACCAAGAGAGACCAACGAATATTCTTTATATAAACTAGTTCGGTCTTTGGTTCGAGTACAGTATGCCAGAAGATTTGAAGCTAGTGGTGATAAGATAAAAGCGGCAGAATTTTATCGTCAGTCTGTTGAAGAAGTCACCGAGGGAATCGTATTAGCCCGGGTTGGACTTGAGTGGCTTCCAGAATGCCTGCTCATGGCCGGCGATGCTTATGAAAAACTTCAGCAAGTAGAAGCCGCAAAGAATGTCTATGAGCAATTAACCCGCTTTTTCCCGAATTCTAAATGGGATACTTTGAGTCGTAAGAGATTAGAAGCTCTATAATCCTGCATTGACCCAAGCCAAAAATCGTTTCTAAATAACAATACACAACATTATATCATGAAATTTGGAGTTGCCCGTTCACTATTTGTCCTAGCGCTGACCTTTACCGTCCTCTATCCGGAGATGCTAGTTTCTGTTGCCCAAGCCCAAACCAAAAGTTTTGGTGAGCAGATGCTCGATTCTCTGGGCATTTTTCTATACCCATTCATTATCTTAATTGTGGGAGGATTTACTTTAATCATCTTTAATGCAATCGCCATTCGCAAGAAAGCTTTTATTAAGGATGATGTAGTTGCTCCAATTATGCAGGAGGTACAGGCTCTTAACATTCAAGGTGCGCTTTCGCTCTGTGATCAGTATAAATTACCAGTCACAGCGGTTCTTAAAGGAGGCCTAAGCCGTATTCAAGACGACGAGCTGGATATTGAACAGATCGAAAAGGGATTGGAAGAGTCTTCGGGAATCGCACTATCCAAACCTTTTACCTGGATAAATATGCTCAATACCATAGGATCGATCGCACCGATGATAGGTTTGTTAGGAACGGTTACAGGTATGATTGGGGCGTTTAATGTTTTGACCGAGTCCGGCATGGGTGGAGAGTCTAGTAAGCAAATGGCCGGTAATATTGGTAGTGCACTTTGGACAACTGCTGCGGGACTGGTCGTTGCAATTCCGACCCTGATTGCTTACTTCATTTACAAAACCAAGTTTGGAAATGTGGTTGCCGAAGTGAATCAAGTTGCGGGTGAAATGGTTTTTACTTTGGTGCGTGCTGCCCGTGGTGGTTTAGAAGAAGAAGAAGGAGAAGAAGAGGAGTATTACGAAGAGCAACCTCAAGTAGATCCTTCAGTTGAAGGGTTGCCACCATCCCCTGATTTACCGCCATCTTCTTAACCATCACTTCGTTGAAACTAATCGCTCTTAAGAACTGAGGAAATGGCAAAATATAAAGCCCCCCAGACGAACGAATCACTGGATTTAACTCCGATGATTGATGTCGTCTTTCTGTTAATCGTATTCTTTATGGTCGTTGCTCAACAAATGTCCGAACAGTATGTGGAACTTGCTAAAATGGCCATTGCTAGTAACTCTCAAGTAAAAGAGAATCCTCCCTCCCGTACGATTATTAGTATAGACGAAACTCCGGAAGGGCAAAAGTTTTACTGGGGAGAGAAAGAAATTGATGTCACTCAGATTTCATGGGTGGTAAAAAAAAATCCGGATTGGAAAGTCTTTTTAAGAGTACACCCAGATGTTCAGCACTCCGTAGTACAGGATGTAATGAAAGAGGTTGGAAATGCGGGGCAAGCGGACATTATTTTTGGTACTTGGCAGGTAGCAGGTTAATTTTCTGATGAACTCTTTAAAGAAAATCTTAGATGATATTGATGAGGTTGATTTAACTCCCATGATTGATGTTACCTTCTTGTTACTTATTTATTTCATGGTAACAACCATGCTTAAACAACCGGAAGCAGAATTATCGATACAGCTCCCCGGAAAACCTCAGAGTAGTGATATAACTCCCATGGAATTACTCAATGTTCGTATAGGTGAAGAAGGAGAAGTTTCTCTTAATGGCTCTGTGATTGAAGATGGATTTGATTTACTAATGCCTGACCTGGTCGCAAATTTGAAAACCCAAAAGGGAATGCGAGATCAATTGATAAGTAGTGGAGCAAAAAGCAAAGAAGAAGCCGAACTTAAGGTCCAAATCGAATCTTCCACTCTTGCTTTACACCAAGCATCGATCAGTGTGCTTAATGCTTGCTCATCTGCAGGAGTTGACAAAGTAACCTTCTCTTTCCAATAAAAAGGTACTTTCTCATACATTATGAGCAATATAGTAAGCAAGTTTTTGCATACCCGTTTGCGAGTCAATGATTTGGATAAGACCCTAGAGTTTTATGGTTTAGTTTTTGGATTATCCGTAACTCGTAGGCATGAGTCTCCCAGAGGTTCCAAACTTGCTTTTTTAGCAGTTCCGAACAGTGAGGAAGAAATTGAAATTACTTTTTATCCTGGTTCAGGTCCGGTTGAAGTTCAGGAGGATTTGATGCATTTAGCATTTGAAGTCGAGAGTATGAAAAAATTCGAAGAACATCTTCAATCCGTTGGTTATCAATTTAGTGATGGACCAACCCAAAGCTCCTCGGGTTCAATTTTTGCTTTTGTAGACGCACCCGAAGGTTATGAAATCGAGGTTATAGAGCGACCTCGATAAAAGATTGCGGTATTTTTGGCCCAAGCGAATTATTGGATCATTGTCCTAATGGGAGTTTCCGGAACCGGAAAATCCACTATTGGTATTGAGCTTTCCCAAATGTTAGAAATCTCCTTTTTAGAGGGAGATGATTTACATTCAGTTGCAAACAAAAATAAGATGAGAGCTGGCATACCACTTATAGATGAAGATCGCCTTCCATGGTTAGAAGGCCTTCGAGAGATCAATAACCAATCCAGAAAAAATCTCGTGCTCAGTTGCTCCGCTCTTAAGAGATCGTACCGAGATATTTTAACCGATCATAAAAACAGGACTTTTTTTGTTCACCTCCATGCACCTTACCGCGTAATTGAAGAAAGGCTCAGCCTCCGAAAGGATCATTTTTTTAATCCTCAATTGTTGAAGAATCAATTTGAGAACCTCGAATTATTAGAGGAAAAAGAAGTGGGAATCCAAATAAATGTTGATCAATCTATTGATTTGGTGGTTGCAGAAATCTCAAGATCGTTGAACCATTTACTGTTATGAAGCATGTCATTTTCAAAAGTATCTGCCTGTCCGCAGTCTACCTCCTCTGTGTTTTTTCTGTGTTTAGCGAGAAGCTTCCAAAAGAAACGAAGGATTCTAGTGAAATCATTCTTTTTGATGGTAAAACGCTTAAAAATTGGCAGAAAACTGATTTTGCAGGGAAGGGTGAGATTCGTGTAAATAAGAAGGGAATTCTGGTAATGGAAATGGGGGCTGAGCTTTCTGGTTTGCATTGGAAGGGTGAAGCATTACCCCAGAAAAATTATGAAATTACACTTCAAGCACGTAGGACTATGGGTAGTGATTTCTTTTGTGGTCTTACTTTTCCTTTTCATGAATCTCACGCTACTTTAGTTCTTGGTGGTTGGGGGGGCTCTCTCATTGGTATTTCAAGTATTGATGACTTTGATGCATCAGAAAATGAAACCGGAGACGCTTACATCTTTGAGGAGAAAAAGTGGTACGATGTAAGATTGAAAGTAGTAAAGTCCAAGATCTTAGTTTGGATTGACCAAGAAAAAGTAATCGACTGTGATCTAGACGGGAAAAAATTAAGTATGCGTCCGGGAGAAATCGAAATGTCAATTCCTCTTGGGATTACAACTTACGCAACCACTGGTGAATTTCGTAAATTTAAGCTTAGGAAGTTCTAAAAGGCCTTAAATGGGTTTGAACCCAGGCGGATATTTACTTATAAGGTGGAAATGATCAAATTAAGTATCCTTTCGAGCATATCGACACTAAGCTTCTTTACCTGCTTCTTGTTTGCGGATGAAGCAAGCATCGAAGCAAAAAATAATTTGCAACTGGTTAAGGTTGCGACCCTTAATACCATGGATGCAAACAAGGAATTTCAAAAGAATGTCCAGTTGGTACAACAACAGAGAGCCCTTGCCGCTCAAATTTTAACCAAGTTAAATGGAACGACCGATAAACAAGAAAAGCAAAAGCTCGAAAAACAATTTGAATCCTTGCAGAAAAAGTTAAATGAAAACAATCAATTGATGTTCAAGACCTATGGATTTTCCTTGAACAGAAATTATGTGCTGACCGTAGAGAAGGCTCATATCCACATGTGGGTTAACGAAGAAGAAGCGAAAGCCATCCAGGCAAGATCTGCTGAAGCTAAGTAACATTTGTTACTGAATAGGGTCATGAAACCTAATTGTGTCCCTGTTGATTAATGGGTAAATGGTTTGTTTTACGATTCAATACAATTTTTATTCAAAATCATCCTTTGGATTGCGGTTTTTTTCTCTCAATCGCAATTGACCACAAGCAGCGTCAATATCGTGTCCCTTTTCCATACGTAAAGTAACTCGTGATGGAGACTCCATCTCCACCTTTTGCTTAAAAGCAATGATTTGATCCTTGGAGGGACGTTCCCATTCTAATCCATCTACCGAGTTGTAGGGAATAAGATTTATCTTAGCGTTTAACCTTTTGGCATGTTTACCAAGAAGTTCAGCTTGCTTAAGGTCATCATTAATCCCTTTGATTAGGATATATTCCAAGGTAATCATTTTTTTGCGCTCTTCAATGAATTGCTCGCAGGCAATCAAAAGTTCTTCCACCGAATATCTATCATTAATTGGCATGATCTTTCTTCGGGTGTCGTTATCACCCCCATGAAGAGAAATAGCCAACCTTATTTGGGCAGGATATTTAGAGAGCTCAAGTATTTTGGGAACTAAACCGCTTGTGGAAAGTGTGATGTGCCGTGCTCCGATTCCCAAGCCTTTTGGGGATAATATAATATCGAGTGCGGGTAAAAGAGCCGGTAAATTCGCCAGTGGTTCTCCCATTCCCATGAAGACCAGGTTATCGATTCTTTTACCGGCTTGTTTTCCTGCTAGTATGATCTGACCCAGAATCTCGCCCGTTGATAAATTTCGTTTAAGTCCATCCAAACCACTGGCACAGAATTTACAGCCCAGAGCACAGCCTACTTGAGTAGAAACGCATAGCGTAAGTCTGGATGCACGAACCCCTTTGGTGCCTTGGGATGCTGGAATCAAAACGCTTTCAATTAGTTGTTGATCACGGAGATTCCAGAGAAATTTTTGTGTAGTATCTTTTGAGCCTTGAACCTGAATTTGTGTCATTGGAAGCAAATCATAATGCTCCATTAATGTATCTTTAAGGGACTGGGGTAAATTTGACATTTCATTCCAATCAAGAAGTCCCTTCTCGAAAATCCAATTTCTTACTTGTTCCCTTCTAAAATTTGGAACACCATTCCAATCCCATTCTTCAAAGGGATGATCTATTAATAGTGATTTATTGATTTTCAGAACTCAAGCATCCTACGGCGAAAAGCAAACGATGGCAATGAAGCATCTATGTTGGAGAAAAATGTGAAGGCACAATTTACAAAATGGAAATAATTCCGTTTTTTAAAATTTATTATTGGAATAGTGGTAATCGGTGAATCTTCCAAAAGTTATCCTTTGCATTATTTGGATAAGCACTCCTTTGGCTGTTGTTTTTATCCGAGTTTTTTTAGGTTAAAAAATCCCGAGGAAGAGCCATTTAATGTTGGCATCTTTATTGTGTCCTCTTTTTTACTTTTTGGAAGTTTGATCAAACATATCTTAATCCTTCCCAAACGAGAGAAGAATCCAATTTCTCTTTTCCTAGCTAGAATGAGCTTAGCGGAAGCATTCATATTCGTTGGGATTTTTTTGACCCCGTATTATCAGGTTTTATTTCTGGCAATGTCTATCGTATGTAATGCTACTTATATCCCTGTATTTATTAAAGTTCGAAGTCGAACCGGTGAGGAAGAAGATATGGTTTCAATAGCTAAGCGATAATCTGATGAATCGGATCTGCCCCTTCGACTCCAACTAAGCTTTTGTCCAGACCACCATGGAAATAAGAAAGGTTATTCGGGTCGAGCCCTAACTGATTTAAAATCGTTGCATGCAACCTACGGACATGAAAACGGTCGGTTACTGCCTGACTGCCAAGTTCATCAGTTTCTCCAACACTGACACCTCCCTTGATACCACCTCCTGCCATCCACATGGTAAAACCCCATGAGTTATGATCTCGCCCGGTTCCTTCTCTATATTCAGCCGTGGGTTGGCGTCCAAATTCACCGCCCCAAACCACGAGGGTTTCGTCAAGCAGTCCGCGCTGCTTTAAGTCCTTGAGTAAACCGGCAATGGGTTTGTCTGTATTCCCGGCATGGTAGGAGTGGTTTTTGACCAAGTCACCGTGGGCATCCCAATTATTGTCATTATGGTGACCGCCTGAATAAATTTGAATAAAGCGTACCCCTCGCTCGACTAGCCTCCTTGCAAGGAGGCATTTTCTGCCAAATTCCTCAGTGTTAGAACCGTCCATACCGTAAAGATCTTTAATATGGCCGGGTTCTTTGTCCACATCGACTGCTTCTGGAGCAGATGCCTGCATGTTATAAGCAAGTTCGTATGATGCCACTCGTGCGGCTAAATTTGTATTATCGTAACGTTCGGAAAGATGGCCCTCATTCATGGTGCGCAAGTGGTCAAGCATGGTACGCTGTTGCGAACGGGGGATGCCATGTGAATTTTCAAGGTCAAGGATGGGAGAACCTTGTGAGCGGAGTACGGTTCCTTGGTAGCTTGCCGGCATGTATCCACTGGACCAGTTCTTTGCACCACTAATCGGCCCACCTGTCTTGTCGAGCATAACCACATAGCCTGGCAGGTTTTCATTCACACTGCCCAATCCGTAGTTTACCCAGGAACCCAGAGACGGGTGTCCGGAAAGAAGGTTGCCTGCATTCATCATCAGCATGGCAGAGCCGTGAATGGGAGACTCGGCTTTCATGGAATGTAAAAAAGCAATATCATCAACGCAGGATCCGACATGAGGAAAAAGATCGGATACATATTTACCACAGTCTCCATATGGTTTGAATTTCCATTTTGGACCAACTACACGGCTTTCATTTCTTTTTCCACCCCGTCCAAAAGTTTTAACTTGGATTGTTTTTCCATCCAATGGATAGAGGTTGGGTTTGTAGTCAAAGGTATCCACCTGACTGGGTCCACCGTACATAAACAGGAAAATTACCGACTTCGCTTTTCCTGGGAAAGCCGAGTTTTTCGGGGCAAGGGGATTCACGAAGTTTGAGGCACTACTTGCCATTGCCTTGCTGGAAAAGAATCCGTCCCGTGCAAGCATCCCGGTCAGTCCGAGCGATGCGAACCCTCCCCCTATATCCTTTAGGAATTCTCTTCGATGGGTACGGTTACAAAATGTGTTTTCTGGTTTTCTGTTCATAATTAATCAAGGTAAACAAATTCATTTAGGTTTAAAGCTAATAGGGCGAACCGATTCAGTGCTTCCTCGTCCGAAAGACTAAATTTACTCTTCATGTTTTTCATCATCTCCACACCGGCGTTAATTTCATTTTTCTGCGGATTGCGGGAAAAAACAAGTTTAAGAGCGTGTTCAACCTGCTTGTTCAGTTCTTTACCTGCTTCTGTTCGAAGACGGTTGGCAAAGGATTTGGCAGAGTCATTCATGAATTTACCGTTCAGCATATTCAAAGCCTGCGTCGGAACCGTGGTGTTAAATCGGACCGGGCAGGTGGAGTCAGTATCTGCCATATCGTGGTTGATGAGCAAAGGCATTTGCATGGAACGCATCACCTTAACATAGACGCTTCTACGGTTGGCTTGTTCGGGCGTGCAAGCTCCCCAGCCTTTTCCTTTCACCGAAGAACCTGCAAGGATGATGTCGGGTACCGGAGGTGTAACACTTTGTCCTCCCATTTCTAGGTTAATGGTACCGCATGCGTTCAAGACGGAGTCCCTTACTTCCTCAGAAGTTAATCTTCTCATTTCATAGCGCCAAAAAGAGTGGTTTAATGGATCCTGTGCGAGAGCTTGATCATTGGGCTTTGAGGATCTTTTGTAAGCATCAGAATTCATGATTAAACGATGCATCGCTTTAATATCCCAACCTGACTCCATGAACTGAATAGCGAGCCAATCAAGAAGTTTGGGGTGGGTGGGTAAGTCTCCCTGATATCCAAAATCACTCGATGACCGAACAATCCCTCTTCCAAAATGGTATTGCCAAATTCGGTTCATCATTACCCGGGCAGATATCGGATTGTCTTTGGATCCTATCCACTTGGCCAAGGCGGTTCTCCTCCCGGATGATTTAGGCAGCTTTTGTATGACTGGTTCCGGTGGGCTTAGCACTGCGGGGAAGGCTGGGAAAACCTCCTCCCCTTCGAGAGCAGGATTTCCGCGGCGAAGGATTTTGGTCACCTGTTCGCCCTCCTCCGAGACTGAGAGTGCTTTGTAATAATCAGACTTAGGCTTCGTCGGTAAATGCCTCCCAAGTTCCCGAATTCTGTTTTTGTATTGCTTGTAGAGGTCATCTCCCATCAATCTGTTTGCATGTTTGCGAATTAGTCCGGAATGATCAACTGCTTCTTCAAAACATTCGAGACCAAGGTCGATAAATTGTCCGCCCACAGTATTTCTGCAGTGCACGGCAATGACATTTTTACCTGTTTGAAGCACATCTGCACTTTCTTGGCTAATATCATGCGTCTCGTACTTGGAGAAAAGCCCTGTGTTTTGAAAAACGAGTTTACCGTTTAGGTATACCTCGACATCTTCATCGTGTTTAAGGGTCACCCGTAAGGTTTTTGGGATGATTCCCAATCGAAATGTGGTTCGCAACCAGATGTCGGATGTAACCCATTTAGTACCAAGTTTTTCTTTTGGACTGACTTTTCCAAAACCTCCCACCCCTGAATTCCAATCTTTATCATTATATCCAACCTCAATCCATTCTTGTACTGGCTTTCTTTCGGTATATTGCCATTGGCTTCCTTTACCCCTTGCGTCCTCAATAAGTATGATTGGTTTGGGAAGGTATTTTATTGATTTGGAAATGGAAGTATCATTATCATATTTAGCGAGAAATTTTTCTTCAAAATCAGAAATATGCCTCAGTAAATGATTTCTTAATCTATTCCAGACTTTAATCTCATTTTTGTAAGTGATATTCCCAATAGCATCTTTGACCTCAACTAAATTATCTTCCCGTTTGCTATGCGGTGTGATGTTGGCAAAGAAGGCTAGCATGGAGTAGTAGTCTTTCGTCGGAATGGGATCGATCTTATGGTCGTGACATCGGGCACACCCCACGGTCATCCCGAGGAAGACTTCCGTCGTGGTACGAACAATATCATCCAGATAATCATAACGAGCGAGTACACGGTCGGCGGGTTCATCGTCCCATATGCCCAGTCGGTGAAATCCGGTCGCGGTTATTGCAGCAGCACTTGGGCTTTCGATTTCATCCCCGGCAAGTTGCTCCAAGATGAACTGGTCATAGGGTTTATTTTGGTTAAACGAATTAATTACATAATCTCGATAGCGCCATGCCTGTGGCTTATCTCCGTCCCTTTCATAGCCATTAGTTTCGGCGTAACGAACCAAGTCAAGCCAGTGCCTGCCCCATTTTTCTCCGTAATGTGGGGATCTGAGAAGTTGATCCACCAGTCTGTTGAACTTGTCTGGTCGTTTATCAGAAACATAGATTTCTACTTCATCGGGGGTCGGGGGCAATCCAATCAAATCATAATACATCCTTCGAATGAGCGTATGATCTTCGGCTTGTGGGTTATAGGGCAGCTTATTAACCGAAAGTTGAGCATGGATAAATCGATCGATCGGATTCGCATGTTTGGGTAAATTTGGAATAGTATCAGCAACCGGTTTTTTGAATGCCCAATGAGATTTTGTTACTTCATTAACCTCGGTGGTACGGGCATAGCTGTGGGCATTTTTTGGTTCTATTTCATCTTCCTTGGGGAAGGGGAGTCCGACTTGAATCCAGTTTTCTAGTGCATCGATTTTGTTCTGAGGTAATTTTCCGATGGGGGGCATCTGATGATCCTCATCTTTATAGGATACCATTTGGAGCATCAGGCTTGCGGAAGGATTTTCCAAATCCACTGCCGGTCCAACCTCTCCCCCCTTAAGGACGCCTTCCCTCGTGGTCAGAATAAGCCCTGCTCGTACTTTATCTGCCCCGTGACATTTCCAGCAGTTGTTTTCTAGAAGAGGCTTAATTTCATTCTTCCACAGCGAAATTCCATCTTCACAAAATAAATGGTTTCCAACGAGGCACAATCC
>DEYT01000021.1 GCA_002364975.1 Opitutia bacterium UBA3151
CAATGCACCGGTTACCATTGATGCCAAGACCGTCGGATTGGCTGCCAATCGAGTCTATGATGGTAGTTTGGTACTTAGTGGAGATGATGTCACGATTACCACGGGCGTTGGAAGTGAAACCCTTACCCACAACGGCACCACCTCTTCCTCTAAAGATGTGCTGGTTTCCAATAAGTTTATCAATGCCATTTCCTTGCTTGATGCCACGGACGGCTCGGGTGGCCTTGCTACAAATTATCAACTTCCAGCATTAGATAGTGAGCATGCTCCGGTATCATTGTCGTCAAAACTGGTTACTTTATCTGCTGAAAAAACTTACGATGGTAATCTTGATTTAAGCACTGCAGTGACGGTGGATTCAGGTGTTACCGGGGAAATTCTTTCTTATTCAAGTGCTATGGCCAGTGATAAGAATGTAGATGACTTTGAGAAATACATTCAAAGCATCACTCTGGAAAATTCTCCCTCAGATGCATCGGTTTTGGCATCAAACTATCATTTGCCCACTCTCAATTATGCAAACTCTCCACTTACCATTCTTCCGGCGAGCCTAATCATTACTGCGGATGATGAAACCAAGAACTATGGTTTAATTCCTGATTTAGAAACTACTGCTTTCCAAAGTGAAGGCTTGATCGGAAATGAAACTGTAGGTGAAGTATTACTTTTCAGCGAAGGGGCACTTAAAACAGCGGCACTTGGTACTTATCCAATTATCCCAAGTTTTGCCTCAGGTGGAACTTTTCAGTCCAGTAATTATGCAATTACCTATGACAGCGGAACTCTTACTGTGGAACCAAGTGTGTTTGAAGAAAGTACTGCTTTAGCTGGCATTCAATCTATTAAAAATAATGCCTTAGCCATAGAAAACTCTGGGGTATCTAATTTTGGTACGATGAAGTTGACCACTATGATCTCGGGGGGGGCACCTCCAGCCCCGTCTTTTCCTGCTGCACCTAGTTCGATTTTGCCCTCTTCTTTATCTGGTCCTGGTCCTTCGGTTCCTCTTCCCAGCACTAACTCTGCCCCTGCTCCCGGCTCGAGTAGTATTGCTGCTCCAGTACCTAGCCCGAGTGGTAGTCCCGCTCCGGGATCTATTTCTGGCTCCAATGAATCCTCAGCTCCGACTTCATCTATGGCACCAAGTTCGAGCACATCTTCTGCAACAGGACCTAGTTCATCATCTGCTCCTGCACCAAGTTCAGCATCCGGATCTTCAAGTTCAGCACCTGAGCCATCGACTGCCGCGGCAGGCTCCGGATCATCAGGTGGTAATAGCGGCAGTGGAGGCAGTGGGGGCTCTAGTGATTCGGCTGGCAGTGCTTCGGGTAATTCCAATGGACTAGCGGTCGATCTCTTGGATCGTCCGGATACTTCGACTGTCGGTTTGGTTGCCGTGAGCGTACCCGCTGAATCCAGTGTTTCGGGTACCGGTTTTTCATTTGGTTTACCGGATGAAGTTTCAACCATGGTTACGGAGCAACCCAATGCGGTTGATGTTACTTTGCAATCCGGAGAGCCTCTACCCGATTGGTTGAAATTTGATCGGACTACCGCAAAGTTTACTTCCAGTGCGGTACCGGATGGTGCCTTTCCGATTACGGTTATGATGAAAATTGGCGGTCAGCAGGTCGCCATTGTCATATCCGAAAGAACGAACTAGATTTTCTTTTCAAAGATAGGAATAGGGCACTGCCGATCAGCACGGAACCAATCATCAGCCTTATTTGATCTTCCCTGTCGAAGTTCTTGCCTTCGTTAAAAATAAAAAGGGAAATTAAAACCGCTAAGGGAACCACTGCATTGTTGAATGCGGCTAATGTTCCTGCGTTGGTCTTAGATGCCCCTTTATTCCAAAGAAAAAATCCAAGGCCAGAAGCCACCAACCCTAAGTAGAGAATCGCTTTCCATTGATCAGCTGAAATTTTTGATATTTCCCATTCGGTTTCCGGAAGACTAAGGCAACCTATGCAGAGAGTTCCTCCTATAGTAAGTAATCCAAATATCGAAAGATCGCTTACATCTTGGTTTTTTATTTTCCACTCTCGGTAAGCAACTTGTCCGAAGGCAAAGGCTGCACCCGCAACCTGCATTAATAAAAAACCCATCCAGATGTCTCCGGTCGGCATCGTCTCGGCTTTAATTGTTGCAGCACCCAATACGGACAAGACCGCAATCCATAAATATCTTCTTGAGAAAACTCTTTTTTGTAAGTCATGAATGAATACAACATAAACTGGGGTAAGAATGGAAAATACCGCAACCAGATGGGACGGGATAAATCGAAATGCACTCATGTAGCAGGCATACATTAAGCCGAACTGGATGGCTCCATAAAGAACCAGTCGAACGATGGTAGTCCAACCGATTCCCTTCAGCCGCAGAAAAGGAAGAAAAAGTAAGGATGCTACTCCCAAGCGAAGGGTGGCAACTAAGAAAGAGTCAACTCCAGATAACATATTTCCAATCAAGCCAAATGAAAAGGCCCAGATAAGCGAAACGATACTAAGATAAATCATGTTTGAAGAGTAAGGTTTTGAACCGCTTTAACGGCCAATCATGATGGGTTTAAATCAAAATTAATTACCAGCTTTTACTTACTCCAAAGGAAAATTGATCTCCCCGACCGGGTGTACCAGGAATATCCTGAAAGTCCTCATCCCAAGGTTTATCGTAAGCAAGGAAGATCTCGAGGGCATTCAAATTGGAGGGATAATAACTGGCGACCAAATGACTGTATAAGGATTCATTTGGACCCTTCCTGAGAGAATTATTGTGTTGATCGCGCCATTCATTATCAACCCTTATTTGAAACGAATCTACGGGATCCCAGATCACTCCAAGGGTAAACCTATGCTTAGGAAAGTTTAGTGCATAAAAACTACCATCGATTATGAGATTCCCATAGTCTTCTTTTTTTGAAAGATAACCATAGCTTAGCATTACTTGCAAGCTGCCCCAGTCACGTGATGCTAAAAATTCAACTCCAAAAGTTTCAAGATCAAGGTTCTCTGCTGAACGTGCTGCCGTTCCAACATAAGTCCAATCCGCCAAGTCATCATCTCTTCGATGAAATGCAGCGCCATGTAAAGTCCACAATTTATTCTCTAATTGATAGCCAACCTCAAGATTTCTGGAAGTCTCTTTTGTCAGATTGGGATTACTCTGAAAAAGACCGCCGATTCCTCCGATCGCTCCGTAGCCAATAAATTGAACACTTTCTGCATAAGAAATATAGATCTTTTCCGAGCTACCTGAATTCATTTCCTTAAGACGGGATATCTCAGCTATTGGCGAAACTCTCCCTTTGTTTCGGTTGGTATCCTCCCATGAAGCTCCGGCTTTAAAAATGATATCCTCATCTTTTGCTATTTCGTATCGATATTCTGGTAATAAGCTAATCTTGTGATAATTGCGGTTCGTGAAAGGTCCATTCATGAGAGCAGTCGACTCAATTTCATCAGATGCCGATTGTATCGCGTAACTGATGGTAAACTGACTATCAAATTCATGTAGTCCGCTGATGCTTAAAGCATTTACTTTACTCTCATGAACAAATCTATCATCTGGGGCAAAACGATTGAAATAATAATGATCGTTATTTCTGCGATGGTATGAGGTGACTTCCCACAGGCTATCATTGCCGTAATCAACGCGATGATTGAAAAGAAAAAGTCGGGTTTTGATGTTTTCAAACTCATATGGATTAAAGGCGGTATACAGATCACCTGTATACATTCCATATTGTCCAAACTTCTTGTGCTGGTATCCCGCAAATAGATCCGTCTGTGAATCTGGTCCGATAAACTGTATACGACCAGAGGTTCTGTTAAATGTATGATCGCTAAATGGAATGGTCCCATCGCTCTCGGAACGGGACCCCTCGATCTCCGCACCCCATGTCCAATCTTTTGAATCATTATAGGATCCAGTCCATGCGTTATGAAGTCTTTGGAAATTTAAATCATGATCGCCTCCGCCAAGGGTTAAACTTCCACCATAAGTCATTTCGCTCCATGAATACGATACAGTCCCCACACTACTATTGAATCCGAGCAATGCGTTGACCGCACCAGTTAATACTTTGGGTTCGCCCAGCATTTCCGGAGCAATTGGAAGTTCAGTGGTATAGTGTCCCGTCTGCGGGTCCATAATAGTGGCACTGCCTACTTGTATACCAGTGTTTTCAAAAGTACCTCCACGGATACTCAGATCTCCTTGTGCTTCTGCCATGTTACGGGCTTGCATATCTACCCTGGGATCGAAATCCAAATTGGAAATGGGAGTTTCGTAGGTCGCTACTGGTCTTGTGTTTGCCGTTTTTGGTTCGATTGCCTCGATAGCTCGGAGTAAATTTGGAACAGGTTGCTCACTGCTCCAAATCGGTTGGTAAAGGATAATATAAATGTAAGCTATAATTTTACCTTTAGTTAACATCTCTTTTTTTAAATATTATAATACCGAGGTTTTCAATGGTTATCCTCATTCCATTTTTAAATTAACAGTAGCTTTTGGTTTACTTCCCCATCATCTGGTTTTAAAATTTGTATTGAAATGCTTTTTTCATCTGAAGAAATTTATTTAGCCGGCGGATGTCTTTGGGGGGTACAGGAATTCGTTCGCCATCTGCCCGGTGTTTTGGATACTCAAGCGGGAAGGGCCAATGGCTCCAATCAAAGCCTTGAGAATGAATATGATGGCTATGCTGAATGCGTACGCACTACCTTTGACCCCAAAAAAATAAAGGTTGCGGAGTTAATCGAGTATTTTTTCGAAATCATTGATCCCCACAGTCTGAATAAACAAGGACCAGATATTGGAGAAAAATATCGGACCGGAATTTACAGCAAGGATGAACATCATTTAAATTTTGCCAGAGAATTCATTCAATTAAGGCCGGACGCAAATAAAATTGTAGTCGAAGTGTTACCGCTTACTCACTTCACTTCAAGTGATTCGAAGCACCAAGACAGGCTGACCCGATTTCCGGATGAGAGGTGTCATATTCCTAAAAATATCTTACATAAGTACAAATCTTAGGAATAACATTCACCTTTTACCTAGTATTTTGAGAATTCTGATTTGCTTTTTTCTTTATGATTGAGTTCATAATTCGGGATGGATCTTAAATTCATGGAATTTCTGGAACAGAAGTCACCTTTCTTTCATAGCTCGATTCATGGAATTAGGCATTGGAAGACAGTGGAGAGAAATGGACTTTATCTATCCAAATTTACTGGTGCGGATAGAAGCGTAATTTCCTATTTTGCTTATTTGCATGATTGTATGCGCCAGAATGATCATATTGATCCCGATCATGGACTTCGAGGTGCCAAATTTGCTCAAGAGCACAGATCGATAATTGATCTAGACGATGATCAATTTGAAAAACTTTATTTTGCTTGTGAAAATCATACCGAGGGAGAATCGACTGCGTGCGAAACCATCAATACTTGCTTAGACGCGGATCGGCTTGATATTGGCCGTGTTGGCTTCATTG
>DEYT01000156.1:0-1355 GCA_002364975.1 Opitutia bacterium UBA3151
TATGAATCTCAAAACAAGTTTGATATAATTGTAATGGCTAATTCCGTTAACCACCTTGATGAGAACGCAACGATTGATCTTCATGAAAACAAGGAATCAAAAGAGATTTATAAAAAATTGTTCTCCAAAGTGCATCGTTTGCTCAAACAAAATGGAATTTTGATTATCACTGATTGTAATCGTTATAATTTTTTTCACTCTTTTGGTCTTAAAAGTCCATTTATGCCAACTATTGAGTGGCAAAAACATCAGTCTCCTCACACTTGGTCCAAGTTGCTAAATGAGGTTGGATTTAAATTTCAAAGCCTGAACTGGAGTTCCCCTAACGGTTTGGGGAGGATTGCCAAGATTCTTTTATCCAATCCTCTTTGTGCCTTTTTCTTACTTAGCCACTTCAAGATTAAATTCTTAAAATAACTTTTGAAAATTTTGCTTGTCATTGATTCCTTGGGTTCAGGCGGAGCGCAAAGACAGATAACTAGTTTAGCGTGTGGATTAAAAAAACGAGGTCATCAAGTCGAAATCTTTAATTATTATCCAAAGCATAATTTTTACAGGCCAATTATTGAGAAGACTAAGATTAAAATAATTGATGTATTCGGAAAAAAAAGAGGGTTTTCTCCCAAAGTTTTATATCAATTAATCCTGGTACTTCGTAAGGAAAAGTATGATTTGGCACTATCTTTTTTAAATTCTCCCAGCTTTTATTTAGAACTAAGCCACTTCCTTAGCCCTTTGACCATCAAGGTAGTTAGTGAAAGAAATAACATTATAGATTTTCGATGGAGAGGTTTCCTAAGATGTTTTCATCGATTGAGTTCATGTATCGTTGTGAACTCACAAAGCCATTATGAAAGCTTGTGGCAAGCATATCCATTTTTGAGAAATCGATTGAATGTGATTTACAATGGAGTCGATATTGATGCCTTTACAAAACAGCCATTTCGAAAAAAAGGAGAATCAACCTTAAAGCTTTTGGGAATCGGACGAATTTCACCACAAAAGAATCTTATCCAATTGATCCATTCTCTCCATTTTTTCTATAAACAAAATCAATGGGTTCCAGAACTCAATTGGGTGGGGAGATTGGATCGTAGTTGTGCCACCCAAGGAGCTTATTGGAAATCAATCGAAGAATTAATCGATATTATGCCCGAAGAAGTTCGTAAAAGGATTAATTTCCTTGGTGAACAGAGGGACATTCAAAAACTTTTAGCAGATTCCGATGCACTAATTCTTACTTCACATTATGAAGGTCTTCCAAATGTTGTCTGTGAAGCTTTAGCATGTGGTAGACCTATTTTAGCTTCAAATGTTTCAGATAATCGCATCTTAGTAAAGGATGGGTATAGAGG
>DEYT01000156.1:1734-16101 GCA_002364975.1 Opitutia bacterium UBA3151
GAAATTAAAACCTGAGCAAAGGAATTTAATGTCAAAGCGTTGCCGGGAATATGCTGAGCAGTACTTATCAAATGATATCATGATTGAAGGGTACCAGTCCTTATTTGAAGACCTTAAGAAAACCATAACATTGAATTAATAATCCTCCGGTAAGGAAATAAAGCACACCAAGCCAAAGGTTTTAATAGTCGGCGCTTTCCCTAAAAAAAATGGAAAAGTTTTCGGAGGATTTGTGACCGTTTGCAATGCACTTTTGGAATCCTCTTTTCAAGATAAATTCAGATTAATTTTGATTGATTCTACGCAATCTAAGAACCCTCCTCCCAATTTTCTGATCCGAAGTGGATTTGCTTTAAGGCGTTTTTTCTTATTCGTTCGCCATTTGATTTTAGAAAAACCACAAGCAGTTTTGATCTTTACTGCGAGTGGATTCGGATTACTAGAAAAAGGAATGATGGGGCGACTTGCTCAAAAAAGGGGTGTTCCAAATTTAATGTTTCCAGGTGGTGGTTATTTGCTCAAGAACTATGACAATTCACTTCGTATGAAATTTTTTTCATCCATTGCCTTAAAAAAAGCGGATAAAATTTTATGTCAGGGCAAACAATGGCAAAACTTTGCCGTGGAGAAGTTGGGGTTTTCCTTAGAAAATACTCCAATTGTAGAGAATTGGACTGCTACCGAAAGGTTTCTTAAGATAGGAGATGAAAGAGATTTCTCTGATATGAGCGATAAAAGGATACGCGTTTTATTTGTAGGATGGATGGACCGTGAAAAGGGTGTAATGGAAATTCTCGATGCCCTTGTTCATTCCTCTCTCTCCCAAAGTATTTCCCTTGAACTAGTAGGAGAAGGAAATGCTTACATGGATGCCCTAGAACGGGTAGAGAAAAATTCTTTGTCTGAAATTGTTAGTTTTCGAGGATGGTTACAAGCAGGGGACTTGGAGGCCACTTACCGAAATGCGGATGTGTTTCTTTTACCTTCTTGGATGGAAGGTTTACCCAATGCAATGGTGGAGGCCATGGCTGCAGGTTTAGTTCCCGTGGTTTCTGCTGTAGGCAATATTCCAAGTGTGGTGACTCATGGAGAAAACGGTTTGTTGGTGCAACCCAAAGATTCACGATCCATAGAGTTGGCACTTCAGCAAATCCTTTTGGATCGATCCTTGATCAAAAAATTGGGAAAGGAAGCATGCCAATTTGCTCGAGAAAATTTTTCCACTGAGGTTGCAGTGGGAAAACTCACCAAGGTTTTATTAGAAGTCATTAATTCTTCATATACGAAATAGAATCCAAATATGTCCTATAGCGTAAAAAAAGACCTCTATAAAAAAATGCCATTATGGATGAAAAAGATTTGCTGCAAAGTACCATTTTCTATGATTGCAGGGAAGGAGTACAGGGAGGTTTACCATCGGGGCGATTGGTTTGATCAAGCTTCAAGGGAAGAAATATTGGCCTATCAGGAAAGAGCACTAGGAAGACTTTTAAGGCATGCAACCATGGAGGTACCAGCGTATTTTTTTTTGAGAAGTGTGGTCGAGAAGTTCAACCCACTTGAGGCTTTATCTGCTTTTCCATTTCTTGAAAAAGAAGAACTGCAAAAATATCCCGATCGATATCTGTCTAGAAACCTTGACCAAACCCCATGCTATGAAACGACCACTGGAGGCACATCCGGGAACCAATTGCGTTTTCATTTGGACGATCATTCTCAATCTATGGAGACTGGATTCATGCATCGGCAATGGAAGCGAGTAAAGTACAAAGCCAAGGATAAGAAAGTTGTTTTTCGTGGGGTAAGCTTTGATAACTTAAAACCCAATGTATTCTGGCAGGAGAATCCAATCTACAATGAGATTCAGTTTTCTCCTTTTCATATGAGTGACGCAAACTTGGAATCTTATCTTATCGAGTTCATTCGTTATCAACCGAAATTCGTGCATGGATACCCTTCTGCAGTTGAAATATTTGCGGATTATATTTTGCGAAATGATAAAACAAAGTTGATACCAAAAGTGCAGGCAGTATTGCTTGGGTCCGAAGGTACAACCGATCAACAGCGTAGAATTATTGAAAGAGGTTTGGGGGCCAGAGTTTTTAGTTGGTATGGACTAAGCGAAAGAGTGGCCCTGGGAGGAGAATGTGAAAAAAATTCGAGCTACCATCTTATGCCTGACTATGGATATGTGGAAATTATAAAAGAAGATGGTAGTCTCTGTTATGAGGAAGGTGATGAGGGGGAAATCGTTGGAACAAACCTCTTTAATTTTTCGATGCCATTTATTCGTTATAAAACCGGGGATTGGGCGAAACGCCTGTCTGCTGAATGTGAATGCGGAAGGAATTGGGATCGAATAACTGAGGTGAAGGGAAGATGGAAAAAAGAATTTGTAGTCGGATCTAGTGGGGCAAAAATTTCAACGGCAGCGTTGAATATGCATGGAGATTTATTCAACTCAGTACAACGGTTTCAATATTTCCAGGATAAGCCCGGTAAGATGGTAATAAAAATTCTTCCCAAGAAAGAATTTTCAAACAGTAGCCAAGAACTTATTGAATCTGCATATAAGAAAAAAGTAGGGGATGAGCTTCAGGTGAAGATTCGTATAGTGGATGACATACCCTTGACGAAAAGGGGAAAGGTGAAGATGCTAGATTCAAGAATCTAAGGAGCAAAAATTTCTCGTTAATCATAAAAAATGAAACAAATCCTGCAGTCCTTAAAAACTGGAAAAACGGAAATCTCTGAGGTGCCGCTTCCTGCAGTTCATGATCGTGAAGTATTAGTGCAAACCCACAATTCTCTCGTCTCTGCAGGGACCGAAAGAATGTTGGTTGAGTTCGGTAAAGCTGGTTGGATTGAAAAGGCAAAACAGCAGCCTGACAAAGTGAAGATGGTGCTAGATAAGATTAAGAGCGACGGCTTAGCACCCACTATTGAATCCGTTTTTGCTAAACTGGAGCAGCCTTTGCCCCTAGGTTACTGCAATGCGGGAAAAATAATGCAAGTTGGCAAGGGGGTTCTTGGATTTCAGGAAGGAGATCGTGTTGTGAGTAATGGACAGCATGCTGAATTTGTAAGTGTTCCACAAATACTTTGTGCAAAGATTCCTGATTCAGTATCAGATGAGGAAGCATCTTTTGCTGTTCTTGGTTCGATTGCATTGCAGGGGATTCGGTTGGCTAAACCTACTCTTGGAGAGAGTGTTGTGGTCATGGGAGCGGGACTAATAGGGTTGATGACCATACAACTCCTTCGTGCTCAAGGTTGCAGAGTAATGGCAGTTGATTTTGATAAAAGCCGCTTACAATTGGCTTCGGAGTTTGGGGCTGAGATCATGGATTTATCCAGTGGAGGGGATGTTGTTGATGTTGTGCATGGCTTTTCTAGAGGGTATGGTGCAGATGCGGTTTTGATCACGGTTTCTAGTAAAAGTAATGATCCAGTATCACATGCAGCGAAAATGAGCCGGAAAAGAGGAAGAATCATTCTTATTGGAGTTACCGGACTAGGACTATCCCGTGCTGACTTTTATGAAAAAGAATTAACTTTTCAAGTGAGCTGTTCCTACGGTCCAGGTCGATATGATCCTGGTTATGAAGAAAAGGGAAATGATTATCCCATTGGTTTTGTTCGTTGGACGGAGCAAAGAAATTTTCAGGCAGTTTTGGATATGATGGCCGAAAAGAAATTAAATGTCCGACCACTTATCTCTCATCGGTATTCTATTTCGGAGGCTGAAAAAGCATATGATTTGATTTTATCTTCGAATCCTTCCTTGGGAATTCTACTAGAATATGAAATTCAGGAATTTAACAAAAAGGATAACCTTATCCACCTCACAAAACCGAAGAGTCTCGGCGAGGGGGATATTGGACTGAGTTTTATTGGCTCAGGAAGTTTTGCCACTAAGGTATTAATTCCTGCATTTCAGAAAACCGGAGTTTCCTTACTTGGCATTGCTTCAAAAAATGGGGTAAGTGGTTCCACTTATGGAAAAAAGTTTGGATTTCAACAGACCACAACTGATGTAGAGAAATTGTTGCAAGATGAAAAATCGAAGGTGGTGGTAATTGCCTCCAAGCATGATAGCCATGCAAAATATGTTAAAATGGCCTTGTCTGCGGGAAAGCATGTTTTTGTTGAGAAACCCCTTTGTCTTACTCATGACGAGTTGCGTGATTTAGAAGAATTTTATGAAACCTTAAGCGGAGATGATAATAAACCATCGCTAATGGTTGGCTATAATCGTCGATTCTCCCCTCAAATAAAAAAAATAAAAGAATTATTGTCTTACTACAACGAGCCAAAATCTTTTATCCTGACGGTTAATGCTGGTCAGATTCCTACGGGCCATTGGTTGCACGACGAGGAGATTGGAGGTGGCAGAATCCTTGGAGAGGGATGCCATTTTATTGACCTGCTCCGTTTTCTTTCTGGTTCTGCAATTAAAGGTTTTACTAAGTCGAGTATGAATTCTGAAAATGGTGACACCACCAGCATACAATTGAGCTTTAGGGATGGGTCCATCGGATCTATGCACTATTTCGCTAATGGTAGTAAGGAATTTCCAAAGGAGAGGATGGAGGTTTTTTGCTCTGGGAAAATTTTGCAACTGGATAACTTTAGAAAACTCCGTGGTTTTAGCTGGCCGGGTTTTCGATCCATGAATCTTCGGAAGCAAGATAAGGGACACCATGCATGTGTCCATTCTTTTATTGAATCCCTTCGAGAGGGTAAACCGAGTCCGATTTCGATTAAGGAAATTTTTGAAGTAACCCGAGTCTCGATTGACTTGCAAAATAATTTATGCTCATAGATTTAATTGCTGGAGCTAGACCTAATTTTATGAAGATTGCCTCTATTATTCAGGCAATTGAAAAAAGGGCTGAAATTTCTAAGGCTTTTGGCTACCGCCTAGTTCACACTGGTCAGCATTACGATCAGAATATGTCAGCTACTTTTTTCTCCCAGTTGGGAATTCCTGAACCTGATGTAAACCTTGGTGTTGGATCTGGTTCGCAAGCCGAGCAAACTGCGGGGATCATGACTGCCTACGAGAATCTACTTGTAGAAAAACCTTGTAATCTTTGCTTAGTGGTTGGGGATGTCACTTCCACCATGTCTTGTGCCATTACTGCCCAAAAATTAAAAACTGAAGTGGCTCATGTTGAAGCTGGAATTCGATCAAATGATTGGTCCATGCCTGAGGAAATTAATCGGATGGTCACGGATTCAATCAGTAATTATTGCTTTACCACTAGTGAGAATGCCAATCAGAACTTAATAAGTTTAGGGGTTCCAAATGATCGGATCTTTTTTGTGGGAAATACTATGATCGATACTCTGCTCAAAAATATGGATAGGTTTTGCAAGCCTTCATTTTGGGATGAGCTACACTTACAAAAACAAGATTATTTTGTTCTTACACTCCATCGGCCAGGAAATGTGGATGAGGCCGAAAATTTCATAAGCCTTCTTACCACAATAGAACAGTGTGCACGGGGAAAGACAGTTGTCTATCCGGTGCATCCTCGATCTGCTAAAAACATGAGTAGTCTTGGAAGCCTTACCTCCAATATTGCATTCATTGAACCACAACCCTATTTAGAGTTTAATTATCTAGTTCAGAATGCAAAAGCCGTGATTACGGATTCTGGAGGAATCACCGAAGAAACTACCGTCATGGGAATTCCCTGTATGACTTTGCGGGATTCAACAGAGCGCCCTGAAACCATATCCATGGGGACAAATGAATTGGTTGGTACAGAGCCTGAGAACCTTATTCCTTACTTTGATTGTCTTTTCCAGGGTAATTGGAAAGAAGGAAAAATCCCGCCTAAGTGGGATGGGAAAACGGGTGACAGAATCGTTGGTCACATAGAAGAAATTCTACTTGCTTGAAAAAAATCTTACTTTATTGGCATACCCTTCGTTTTCTTAAGCCCATCCAAATTTTTGGAAGAATTTGGTTTTATTTTAATCGGGTCAAAATAAGAACAGCTCCAAGTCTGAAAATTCGACAATCTATTGGGAAATGGACTGAACCTATACCCAAAAAAAGCAAGCTCATCAGCTCAAATGTTTTCTTTTTTTTGAACCTTGAGGGAGATCTAAGAGAGGTTGGCTGGGGTGGGGCAGGTAAGGATAGGCTATGGAAATATAATCTTCATTATTTTGATTATTTGCTAAGTGAGGATTCGACCGAGAAAGTTGAATGGCATCGAACTTTGATCAATGATTGGATTTTAAAAAACACTGCATTCAAAGGAGTTGGATGGGAGTCTTATCCAACTTCATTGAGGATCGTAAATTGGATCAAGTGGACAAAAGCAGGAAATGATTTGGAGGCCGATTGGTTGCAAAGTTTGTCTTTTCAAGCGGAGTGGTTGAGCAATAGATTAGAGTGGCACATCCGTGGTAACCATTTGCTTTCCAATGCAAAGGCATTGATTTTTGCAGGTTTGTTTATGGAAGGGAAAGAACCTGCCAGATGGCTTCGGGTTGGCCTAGAAATAATGGATAGGGAATTGGATGAACAAATTCTTCCTGATGGGGGTCATTTTGAGCGAAGCACAATGTATCAATGTATTGTTTTAGAAGACTTACTTGATCTAATAAACATTATGGAATCTTATCAACTCGAGAGTGAGGATTTCAAAAGGATCTATGCAAAACTCTTTGACAAAGCTAAGTTGATGGGGAACTGGTTAAGAGCGATGATCCATCCAGATGGACATATTGCTTACTTTAATGATTCAGCATTAAATGTAGCCGCGGCTCCTGCTTCTCTCTTTTCTTACATGGATGGGTTAAATTACCATGATTCAAGACCAGAAATGTGCTGCCGTGAACTGGAAAGTTCTGGTTATTTTCGATTATCAAACGAAAAAGGTTCGGTGACTGCACTTTTAGATGTTGGGCCGATTGGCCCCGACTATCTTCTAGGTCATGCCCATGCAGATACTTTATCATTTGAATTATCTGTTCATGGTCAAAGAGTTGTGGTAAATGGGGGAACTTCGACTTATGAAGAGGGACAACAAAGAATATTGGAACGGGGAACTTCTTCACACAGTACCGTAGAAATTGATCATTTGGATTCCTCCGAGGTATGGAGCTCATTTCGGGTAGCGAAAAGAGCGATGCCATTGAATAAATCACGGGACCTAAGTAGTAGTTCAAAATTCGTTTCATGTTCACATGATGGATATTCAACTCGATTGAAGGGCCAGCCAATTCATCAAAGAACATGGAAATTCGCTGAAGAACAACTTTTGATCTCAGATCAAATCGTATCTAAATCAAAGCACGCAGCCATAGCCCGTTTTATTTTTCACCCTGAAATCCAAATTTCTCAAAATAAAGACGATAGTTCTTGGGCATTAAAAAAGGATGCCCGGCATCTTGCTGATATTGAAATTCTTTCCGGTTCGGGGAACATAGCGAAGACCACTTATGCCCTTAGTTTTGGTAAACTTGTGGAAACCAGCGTCCTTGAGGTTTGCTTTGAAAATGGAAAAACGAGCTCAAAAATTATTTGGGACCAAAATGATTAGAGGATGAAGAAACTGGCCATAATCATGAGCTATCCTCTCAAACCAGAATTGGCAGCAGGAAATCGAATGAGGTCTTTTCTTAAAGTTGCACAAAGTAAGGGATTAAAGGTAACAATTTACGCGTTACAAAATCATTCTAGCGAACAAATTTTTGATGAAAACTATCGCTCTATCACACCAGTTCGCCAACTTTTCCCAGGCTTTATTGGCAGGGCAATCCAAGAAGTAATTTTAACCAGTCGACTGTATAGAGAACTTGAGGAAAAAAAATATGATAAAATTTTAGTTAGTATTCCTTCGATGTTTTTATTTTTTTGTGCACCATTTTGGGCTTCTTGCCATTCCCACTTGGACATCAGAGATTTGACTTGGGAATATCTTTCTGAAACTTCGGCTTTACAAAAAATTGCCAAAATAATTTTTCGATTCTTGGCAAAAAAAAGAGCTTCTTCTTTCGCTTCCGTAACCGTTACTAATCCAAGCGAATTTTTGTATGCTTGCAATCAGTTGGGTTATAAAGAATCAGAAGTTACTTTACTTCCAAATGGTATCTCTCGTGAGCAATTCAATAGCCTCTCCGGAATGATTTCAAAACCGAGAAAAACAAAGGATTCTGTAATTGTTTCTTATGTTGGAAATATTGGTATTCCACAAAACCTTTCTGTACTTGTGGATGCTGCTAAAAGTTTACCTCATGTAACATTTCAGGTTGTTGGTGAAGGGCAAAACCTAGAAGAGGTTAAGAGATACAAGGAAAAGAGGAGGGTTTCCAATTTCAATCTTATTGGTTCTCTTTCCTGGGATAAGCTAATCCACATCTACCAAGAAAGTGATATTTTATATGCCCAGCTAAATCAGAGTTTCAGCGGTGCAGTTCCTTCTAAATTATATGAGTATCTTTCCACTGGTAAATTTATTATTTATGGCGGGGCGGGGGAGGCACTTAGGCTTTTGGCTGATTTCGAAAATAAGATTACTATTTCACCGGATGACCCAGACGCTTTAGTTGAAGCAATAAAAGTAACAATAAAAGATAAGATGTTTGAAGAAAACTCTGCTAAAAACAAAGATAAAATCAAAAAAAGATTTATTCGTGAAGATCATATCGAAAACTGGTTTGAAAAAATAAGCTGACTTTAGGGGGAAACTTACTCAAAAAAGATAAATGAACTGGAATTTAAGCAGAGGAGCAAAGTTGTCCGCCAACTTTGCCATTGCTTGCGTCTTTGCATACATAATACCAGTTTATTTTGCTCCTTCCATGGAAACACTAATGCTAATCTCTCGGGAGAAACATTTGGTATACATGGTCTGCTTCGCCCTTTCTTTTTTGATTTTTGGGGAAATGCTAGGTATAGCGGATCGGCGAATTTTTAAGCTATCATTCAGACAGTTTGTTTTGTATCTCTTCTCTGCTACCATCGCTAGTTTTGTACTTTTACTAATCGTGTGGTTTTTCGAATATAATTTTATCGGAAGGCGTGCGATTATAAAAATTATATTTTTTACCGGAGTCTCAAGCTTCTGCTTTGCAGCTATTTTTGCCCAACTGGCACAAAGATACAAAAGTAGGGTAATGCTTTTAGTTTCTGCAGAAAAACGGATAAAAATCAAAAATGCTCTTTCAAACAAAAAAGACGCTTTTGAATTTCTCGGCGAGGAAGATATGTCCAAAACCGAGGTCGAGGAATTTTGCCGCAAAGAACAGGTTGATCTTTTGGTTGTCGGTGAATCTTATTCTTCCTCTGAATTGGATATTATTTCTTTGTTAGAATCAGGCACCCGTGTTGTTGGAGGAGTAGATTTCTGGGAGAAATATCTGGAGAAAATTCCTCCAAGAGAAGTGGATCAAGCATGGCTTGCAAGAGTAGATTTAAGGATGAAGAATCCATTTGTTCATTTGATCAAGCGCTTTGCAGACTTGATGATCGCGGCCGTGGGTTTAATTTTATCGGCACCTATTTTATTGCTTTCCCTAATCCTTATTGGGCTCGAGTCCGGTTTCCCTCTTTTTTTTGTACAGACTAGAACAGGATACATGGGGAAAAGTTATTCCATGATCAAACTTAGGACTATGAGAAAGGATGCTGAAGGTAAAGGGGCACAGTGGGCTAAAAAGCAAGATGCAAGAGTTACCTTTTTTGGGAAGTTTTTAAGGACATGGAGGATCGATGAGATTCCTCAATTTTGGAATGTAATTAGGGGTGAAATGTCGGTTGTCGGTCCACGCCCAGAACGTCCAGAATTTCAAGAAAAACTTCGGAAGGAAGTACCATACTGGAATTCTCGCCACTTGGTTAAGCCAGGGATGACTGGTTGGGCTCAAATTCGTTTTAGTTATGCCTCAGACTTAAATGAATCTGAAGAGAAGCTCTCTTATGATTTATATTATCTTAAAAATGCTTCGATGACCTTAGATTTTGAAATTTTACTATCCACTCTTCGTTCGATAACAAAAGGAAGTAGATGAAGAAAACCCTTGTTACAGGTGGTGCCGGCTATATTGGAAGCCATACAGTTTTAGCCCTTTTGGAAGCTGGAAGGGAAGTCATAGTACTCGATAATTTCTCGAATTCCTCACCCGAGTCTTTAAAAAGAGTTTCAGAAATTACCGGGGAAAGCCTAAACCTAATCGAGGCAGATTTAACCGATCGGCAAACTCTTAATAAAATCTTTTCAGAAAATGAGGATATTTCTTCTGTGATTCACTTTGCTGCTTTAAAAGCGGTAGGAGAGTCAAACATAGAACCTCTTAAGTATTATAGAAATAATGTGTCAGGTTCGATTCTTTTGCTTGATGAGATGCAAAAAGCAGGGGTAAAAAAACTAGTTTTCAGCTCTTCTTGCACTGTTTATGGAGAGCCTGAAAAGGTTCCTATTTCTGAAAGTTTTCCAGTTGGTAAAGTGTCTAGCCCCTATGGCAGAACCAAGTATATGATGGAAGGTATTATTGCCGATTTTGCTGCCTCTGATACTGATTTCAGTTGTGGCGTCTTGCGTTATTTCAATCCAGTGGGGGCTCATGCGAGTGGGGAAATTGGAGAAGATCCCAATGGAATCCCTGATAATCTTGTTCCCTTTGTTTGTCAGGTTGCCACTGGAAAGTTAGAAAAGCTCCGAATCTTTGGAAACGACTACCCCACACCCGATGGCACTGCCATTCGTGACTATTTACATGTGGTCGATTTGGCGGATGCCCACCTGAAAGCTCTAGATGTTCTGGATTCTTCCGAGAAAGGATTTGTTTGTAATCTTGGAACAGGGCGGGGATTTTCGGTTTTAGAGGTTATTGCAGCTTTCGAAAAAGCGAACAATATCGAGATTCCATTTGAATTTGCGAGTCGTCGTGCTGGTGATGTTACCGAAGCATGGGCAGACCCGAGTTTTGCGAAGCAGTTTCTTGGTTGGAAAACAAATTATGACCTCGAAGAAATGTTAGCGGATGCATGGCGTTGGCAAAGCCAAAATCCAAATGGGTACAAGTAGAGATTACTCCAGAATATTGTAATCCTTGGGATTTAGCCCTCGGTGCCGTAAGATTTTAATGATTTCATTCATTTCAAGTCTCTCCCCGAGACGAATTCCCAATTTTTTGAAAGAACCTGCATTTAATTCTAGGACGAATTTAATGTCTTGTGACCTCGAAGGAACTCCAGATAAATCATGGGGTTTGGCTTTGTGTACTTCGGACAAAGAGCCATTCGATGAAAAATATCCAATGTCCAAGGGAATATTGGTATTTTTCATCCAAAAACGCTGTTTTGTTCCACTTTTAAAAATGAAAAGCATTCCCTCATTTAATCCTAAAGACTTTCTGAACATTAGACCTTTTTCCCTTTCTTTTGCCAATACGGCAACTTCTACTTTTAAGGGAACTCCTCCTAAATTAAGTTCATAAGTATGCGTCTTGGATCCAATTTCCGAATGGTGTTGATTTTCTAGACCACCCTCCTTGCAGCCTTGCATAAAAAGAGTTATAAGACAGGCTAGAAGTAAAATTTTGAAAAAATCCATTTTGATTATTGTTAATAGATGAAAGAACTTTTCGAGCAAATCAAGAGCCTAAATATTTTAGTTATCGGAGATGTTATGCTCGACCGTTATATTATCGGGCAAGTAAGTAGGATTTCTCCAGAGGCACCGGTTCCTATCTTGGCCGTAGATCAAGAAAGATCGGTTGCAGGTGGTGCCGCTAATGTGGCCCTTAATCTTTGTGCTTTAGGTGCTTCTGTGGAAACGATTGGATGGTTTGGCAAAGACCAAGAAGGGGAAGAGTTGGTCAAAATCTTGGAATCGGGAAAGACAAATGTAGATTCCCAATTTCGATTTTCTTACGCTCCTACCATTAGTAAATCTAGGATAACTGCATCAAACCAGCAGATTTGTCGAGTGGATCGCGAGGCTTATGTTAAAGATTATTCTCCTGATTTGGGGGTTATTGGAACTCACTTGACTCAAAAAGTAAAAGAGGCTGATGCAGTTGTGATTTCAGATTACGGAAAAGGGTTTGTAACCAATGAACTCTTAAAATTAGTGAGTAAAAATGCAAAGTTTGTTTCGATTGATCCAAAACCAAGTCGTTTGCTGGAATATGCAAAACCTGATCTTCTGACTCCAAATCGGTTGGAGGCATTAGAGTTGGCAGGTCTCTCTCGAGAAACTCGAGAGCCCTTTCCTAAACACGATGTGGTTGACCAGATTTTTAGTCGCTTTGCACCAAAGATGCTTGCAATTACCCTGGGAGCTGAAGGAATGCTTCTTGCACAAGATGGAAAGATTCAGACTACCATTCCGACTGCGGCCCGGGAAGTATTCGATGTTTCGGGTGCTGGAGATACGGTAATTGCTTCTTTAACTTTGGCTCTTATTTCAGGAAAATCCTTTGCCCTTTCTGCTGAGTTTGCAAACCTAGCCGCCGGAGTTGTCGTTGGGAAAGTAGGAACTGCCACGGCTTCGCCAGAAGAGATTTTAAAGCATCTTTAATTGTAGGTGAAAAAGCAAAGAGCACTCTTTCTTGATCGAGATGGAACCCTTATTCGAGATGTAAATTACTTGAAAGATCCAGATGAAGTGGAAATTATTGAGGGAATCGGGGACGCTTTATTGAAAGCAGCGAACAAAGGATATTATCTCTTTATGCACACCAATCAATCAGGGATTGCCAGAGGGTATTATGATTGGCCAGATGTGTATGCATGTAATATTCGCATGCACCACAATTTCGGTTGGCCAGACAACTTGTTTACAGAAGTTTGCATTGCTCCTGAAACATCGGATAAAAGTGATGGTTACCGAAAGCCATCGCCAAGATTTGAGCAAGAGATGACCCTTAAGTTTGATCTGATTCCTTCTCTTTGCTGGGTAGTGGGTGATAAGTGGATTGATCCAAAGTCAGGTTTAGACGCGGGTATGAGGGGTTGCTTGGTAGAAACCGGTAAGCCAATCGATGATAGCCTTCGTCTTTTAGCCAAAGATAAAAAAGTGCCTATTTACAAAGACCTAGCGGAATTTCTAAGGACGGAAATTTTAGAAGATGAATAAAGATCTACCTAGCAAATGGGATGTTAAAGAAGATACATTGCACTCGGATTGTCGGATTTTCCAAGTCCATAAACGCTGTTTTCGTCGTCAATCCGATGGAGTTGAAGGAGAGTTTTTTGTTTTAGACACAAACGATTGGGTAAATGTACTTGCGGTCACCCCAGAGCAAGAATTGGTCATGGTGCGACAATTTCGCTATGGAACTAAAGAATTCTCTCTGGAACCACCGGGTGGAGTAATTGAAAATGGGGAAGATCCAATCCTTGCAGGTCTTCGCGAACTAGAAGAAGAGACTGGATTTGTGGGTAGTGATGCTCATCTAATAGGAAGTGCCCGACCCAATGCTGCTATTCTTTCTAACCGTTGCTTCTTTGTGCTTGTTCAAGATGTTAAGAAAACCGCAGAACTCGCTTTCGATCAACACGAAGAACTTGTTACCGAATTACATTCGCTCCAAAATCTTAAAGCTATGGTTGAAAATGAGGAAATTACCCATTCAATAGGGTTGAATGCAATTTTAAAGCTCATTTTGTATCTCGGGCTTTAGGCTTTGTTTCTTTACCTAAATTCTGGTCTCTGGCATAGTACACCCATTTAATTATGAGTAACATACTCGATATTCTTCAAGAAACAGCGGATCCTAATCCGTCAATACTTGGAAAGATCCTTGATCTTACCGAGGAAGAAGTGGTGGCACAGCTCGAAACCTTGCGTTCGGAAGGCACCCTGCTCGGCTGGGTTCCGCTCTTACATCCATCAAAAAAAGAAATTAATTTGGTCCGTGCTGTTATTGAGGTTAAGATTAGCCCAGAAAGAGAGGGTGGTTTTGATCGATTAGCTCACCGCATTTCGAAGTTTGAGGAAGTTGAAGCCTGTCATTTGATGTCTGGTGGATATGACTTAATGGTTATTGTTCAAGGTAAAAATTTACATACTGTTGCCTCATTTGTTTCCGAGCGTCTTGCCACGATCGAGGGAGTTCTTTCCACTGCTACTCATTTTCTACTTCGCTCCTATAAAGAGCATGGACATCTTCTATCCAAGGACGGAGAAAACCCAGAAAAACCTCCGGTTAGTGCTTGATTTTAATGAAACCAGAAAATTATATTGCTGAACATGTAAAGAGTCTTCCACATTCTGGAATTCGTGATTTTTTTGCGATTGTTTCAGAAATGCCTCAGGCTATTTCTCTAGGCATTGGCGAACCTGATTTTGTAACTCCATGGAAAATTCGTGAGGCTTCCATTTTTGCCCTTGAAAA
>DEYT01000130.1 GCA_002364975.1 Opitutia bacterium UBA3151
ATCAGCTAGATCTGGCATGGACCGCGGATAAGATTCACATTCAAGGAAAGATTCATTCGGCGGTACCCGTTGTCGCCATGATCGCCTACAACGATGCTGAAAACAAGGGTCAACGTGGATACATGGTAAACAATAACTATGATGCAACAAGTTGGACTTCAGTCCTCAGCCCGAATCATGAATTCCGCTTGGAAGTAGGGGACTTGGGCGATGGGAATCATCAAATTCGTCTCCTCAGCGTACATGCCAACGGGGCGACGGTGACCAAGAGAATGCATTACTCAATTAAAGAAGGAATACCCAACTTCGATCGTACCCGAAAAGAAATCCTTAGCATTCTAAATAAAAAACATTGACCTAAATCGAACCCTGGCGAGAAGATCGAACCTAGTAGCCTTTTATTGAATTTGCCCTGATAACTTTTATGAAAAACACCTTACCCTTGGTTTCACTCTTTTTCACTGGATTACTCTCGGCAGAGGAGAAGCAAAATATCCTTTTTATCGCCATTGATGACTTGCGCCCTGAACTTGGATGCTACGGAGGAGAAGAAGTTCTTTCCCCCCACATCGACCAACTGGCGGCAACTGGAACCGTATTTAGTCGTGCCTATTGCCAGGTTGCAGTCTGTGGGGCTTCGCGGGCCAGTCTCATGACCGGACTACGTCCGACATCGAAACGTTTTCTAAAGTACAATACCATTGCAGACCAAGACGCACCGGGAGTATTCACCCTGCCTCAGGAATTAAAACAAAAGGGATACCATTGCATATCCAATGGAAAAATCTTCCATCACAAGGACGACACGGCTGCCCGCAGTTGGAGTGAAACCCCATGGAAACCGGAGATGAAGGGAAGCGACTATTTGGATCCAAAATCCAAGTCGATGTTATTAGCAAAAAATAAACGTGGCCCGGTCCTCGAAGCACCCGATGTAGCCGACAATGCCTATCCAGACGGGCAAATTGCCGATAAGACTGTAGCCGATCTCAAACGCCTGGCAAAACAGGATAAACCTTTTTTTATGGCCTGTGGATTCATGAAGCCTCACTTACCCTTCTACGCCCCAAAAAAATACTGGGATCTCTACGATCGTGCATCCCTCATTCTTGCTAATAATCAGTCTCTGCCCAAAAATGCTCCTAATGTCCTCACTGGATCAAGAGAAATTCAGAGCTATCACAACCGCGGAATGGAATACAACCAGGAGGAATGGCACCGGGCATGCCTTCACGGTTACTACGCCTGTGTAACTTACATCGATGCCCAAGTTGGCAGATTAATCAAAGCACTTGAAAACCTAGGTCTTAGAAAAAATACCTTGATTATTCTCTGGGGAGATCATGGTTGGCATTTGGGTGAACATACTTTTTGGGGAAAGCACAACCTGATGCACCTGTCTTCCCGTTCCCCCCTCATTCTATCCATTCCGGGTGGCCGAAAAAATCAAACCTGTGACCGTCTGGTCGAGTTTGTTGACATCTATCCAACCCTGCTCGATCTTGCTGGAATCATACCTCAAAACCAAGGACTCGAGGGAACCAGCTTTAAAATATTATTACAACGGCCCCGCACCCTATGGAAAAAAGCTGCCTTCTCGCGCTATGGACCAGCCATTAGTGCGGTCACCCCGAAGTTTAATTATGTGCAGTATAAAAGTGGTGAAAAGATGCTTTTCGATCTGATCTCCGATCCCGATGAAAACATCAATATTGCCGGTGATCCCAAAAGAAAGAATACCCTCAATCACCATATTAAAATACTTAGTAATGGCTGGACTGATGCATTGCCGCCAAGCGAACAAAAATAATTTCTCATTCAATATCTATCGATTAAAAAATAGTCCCATGAAACCTAAAACCTTTCCTTCCATCATTCTTGCAATCGCACTGTCTAACTCTTTCTTTTCAATTCATTTATCTGCAGAATTCAAAGCCCAGAAAGATATATCCTATGGACCCCACGAACGTAATCTTCTGGATGTATATTGGGACACCGAGTATAAAAATGCCCCCATTGTGTTCACCATTCATGGAGGCGGTTTCAGGTTCGGAGATAAAGCCTATTGCAACGCGGATATGATTAAGCTCTACATGTCCAAAGGGTGCATCGTAGTATCGCCCAACTATCGACTCCTAAAAATAGGAACTGGGGTTTCCATCAAAGACTGTGTAATCGATTCGGCCATGGCGGTCGCCTACATCCAGAAACATGCGGAAAAATATGGAGGGAATCCCAAAAGGATTGTTTCCACCGGGGCCTCTGCCGGTGGTTTTATTAGTGCCTGGATTGCCTACAATGACAACTGGGAATGGCCTGCCTTTGCCAAGTACAAGCCAAAGAAGCTGAATATTGTGGGCTGGTTCGGAAATAGTCCCGGCCTGCCACCTAATATTATTAACTTAGTCAACTCAGGGGATCCTCCCGGATTTGTAATGTTTGGTGGTAAAAAAGAACATCCGAAAACCCCGGCAAGTATGGGTCATACCATGCAGGCGATGCTTACAAAAAATAAAGTCTGGAGTAAAATGGTATATATTGATTCCATGGGACATGTCCCCGCCAAGCGCATTTTATTCAGTCCCAAAACTCGGGATAAAGAGACCTACATCGCCTTCAATGAATTTCTCGATATGGTCTGTCACAACCAAGGAGATCCCAAAGGTGGAGATGTTATTAATGTTAAAAAAGAATAGTCATCTTAGGTTTCAAAACCCCGAATAAAAATATACCCGTAATAAAATATTTGTTTGTAACCTAAAAGAAGTATTGCTCATAATATCTGAAAAATCTTTATTCTAAAATCATGAAAAATAACACTCGTAGAGACTTTATTAAATCTTCAGCCGCCATCGGTAGCTTTTTTATTCTACCCTCTGGCTTACGGGCTAAGTCACCCAACAGTAAAATTTGCACCGCCCATATCGGGACTGGTGGAAAGGGCCGTATTGATACTGTCTACCTAGCCAAGCATGACAATGTCGAAGTCATCGGGCTTTGCGATGTGGATTACGCACACGGGAAAATCGATACTTGGTCCAAGCAATTTAAAAGTGCCACCGCATTTCAGGACTATCGTGAAATGCTTACCAAACTTGATGATAAGATCGATGCGGTTTCCATTTCCACACCCGATCATACTCACTACCCTGCCACCATGGATGCGATGGAAAGAGGGAAACATATCTACCTGCAAAAGCCCCTTACCCACAAGCTCAAGGAGGCTCGACAACTAGCTGAATTTGCCGCCGAAAAAGGACTCACCACGCAGATGGGAATTCAGAACCAGTCGCGGGAAGCGTACCGTTTGGCCCGACACTATATTCAAGAAGGACTCATCGGCAAGATCAGCAAAGTCTATGTCTGGTCGTTCAAAACCTGGGGCTATGACGGAGAACCTTTTAAAGAGAAATCTGAAGTACCTGACACCTTGGATTGGAACCTTTGGCTTGGTACGGCTCCGAAGCATGACTATGTCAGCAAGGTTTATCATCCCGGACAATGGCGTAAACTTCTCGATTTTGGATGTGGAACTTTAGGCGATATGGGCATCCATATTTTTGATACTCCCTTTAAGGCCTTGGAACTTAAGGACCCTAAATGGGTCAAAGCCGAGTGCCGTGAACCCAATGGGTTTGGGCATGCGGAAAAGAATATG
>DEYT01000139.1 GCA_002364975.1 Opitutia bacterium UBA3151
CCGCGAAACTTATGGACATCACTGGCGGTGCTGGTGGATTGGGGCTCAAAAAGCGGGGCAAAATAGGTCATCAGGGTAGGATCAAGCCGGGAAGCGGAGACCGGAGCATCGATCTGCTGCCGAAGGGATTCGGCAAGCATCTTACTTTGGATTGCACCCGCAGAAATCGTGGCATTTGCTTCGATTTTTTCCCGCAATTTTGGAGAAAGCATGCCATCCGTGATGGCATCAGGTGACACGGAATCCGCAACCTTTGCCCTACCGGCCAAATCCGCACTCAAGGCATGGGCACTGGATGTAATCCGCTGATCTGGTTTTAAAGGCAACGGACCGCGTCCGTCCCCTAAATCGGCGGATATTACCAGAAACAGTCTGGGACGATCGAGAAACAACTGGGGAGGGAGTGGTTCCATCCCCTGCCCACCGAGCATAACTTGGTACCTACCATGGACCACATTGACTTGGATGGTGGAATTATCTGCTGCATGCTTCCAATGTACAGTTCCATTCCCATCACGAATGGCAAAGGAAAACTCTGCCTGGCCATGAAAATTGATCCTGTCAACCGATAATTTACCAGTGTAAGGTAATGGATTTGAGGATAAAACAGCAAAAAACTGCACCATTCCTAAGAGATTAATTATAAATTTTACAATACCTTTCATTCCTTATCTATATCTGCTGAATATGTATTAAATCGTAAATTTCGTGTAAATTATAAAATGATTTAAATCCTTTAAAATTTTATTATGACACCTTATTTTTGAGAGCTACCCCTTGAAATTGACCAAATCACACTCATTGGTGAGGATTAAATTCAATGAAAATCTTCCATTCATCCATTCACTCTCATTTGATGCTTGCTGCTTGCTCGCTGGTCTTTTCCGTCAACGCCGAAAAGGAGGCTGCCAAATCCGGTCCCTTCACTCCCATTGTGGAAGTCGAGGGCTTGCCCAATGTCCTGATCATCGGAGACTCGATCAGTATCGGATATACCCTGCCCACTCGGGCCCTGCTCCAGGGAAAAGTAAATTTGCACCGGATTCCTACCAATGGGGGACCCACTACCAAGGGGTTATCGGAAATAGATATGTGGCTTGGGAAGAGAAAGTGGGACCTGGTCCATTTCAACTGGGGGCTGCACGATTTAAAATTCATGGGGAAGGATGGGACCAATTTGGTTCCCAAGGAAGAGGGTGGTGTGGTCCAGGTTCCCCTACCCGACTACGAAAAGAATCTGGACTACTTAGTTACTCGAATGAAAAAGTCCGCCAAGCAATTGGTCTGGCGGAATACCACCCCAATCCCGGCAGGTTCGAAGGCTCGTTATCTGGGAGACTCGGTGAAATATAATCTGGTTGCTGCCCGAGTGATGAAAAAGCACGGCGTTCCCACCCTCGACCTGTATAACCCGAGTAAGCAAAATATGAAGGCTTGGATGCGGGAGGCGAATGTTCACTACTTCCCAACTGGCTCTCAGGCTCTGGCGGAGATCGTAGCCGAAGATATTAAAAAGTGTCTGAAAATAAAATAGCTAACAAAAAACGGGCAAAGTCTCTTCGAAGGGTTCCTTACTCCTGAGCAAGAAATTTCTTAATCTTTCCGGGAAGATCAGAACCGGCGTTCAAGTCTGCCAAATTTCCATTTTTATCAACAATCCACATCGCAGGGATACTTCCAACCCCAAATTTCACAGCCAAACGATTCTGCCAGCCCAATCCATCGTAATATTGAGGCCATGGCATATCGTTATCCTTGGTAAACTTCTTCAACTTTCCTTCATCACTATCGAGTGAGATTCCGACAACTTCAAGCCCTTGAGGGTTGAATTCTCGGTATACTTCTTTGAGCTCGGGTAATACCGCGATGCATGGCCCACACCAGGTTGCCCAAAAATCAACAATCACTACTTTTCCCTTCATTTTGGAAAGGTCGATTTTATCCCCCCCCAATGCCGTAAAGGATATATCCAATGGCTTACCCAGACTTTCTCTTTTCTTCAGCTCCCCTTTGGCCCGTTCTACCAGGCTTAAAATATCAGGGTTGGAACTCTTTAGAGCGGCCAGGCGTTTCATGACTTTTAAACTTTTTTCTTCATCAGGGGTCATCCGGGAAAAGGCATTTAGCCAGACATAAGGCATGGCTTCTTCCGGATAATCTTCGATGAGTTGGTTGGCTACCTTTTCAAGTTCAATCACTCCTTTTTCACGATCTGTCTTGATCAATGCGAGCAGCTCTACTTCCTGCTTTTTGAAAATCTCTTCGAAAGGTGGTTTGGACACTTCCTCTTTCGGTGCCTTTTCGGCAAGGGAAGTAGTGGACGATAGAGAGAGGCAAGCTAGTAAAAAACCTGCGAGGGCGGAGGAAGGTTTAGAGGTCATGATGAATTGAAATGTTATAATACAATAAACACCAGAGCAAATTCCGCTAATCCAAAAGATTCTTGTACATACTTCGGGTAAGAAGATTGCTCAGGATGCAAATGAGACAATGTCAAGGGATGGAGAAGATCAAGCTCCCAAGCCGGCAAGGGCGGCATGTTTAACCACATTCTCAACTGAAATTCCAAGCTCTTTCAAAACCGTACCACCCGGTGCGGAAATTCCAAAGCGGTCAATGCCCACAACCACCCCATCAAGGCCGACATATTTGGGCCAAAGGTCAGAGACACCCGCTTCCACAGCGAGGCGATTCCGACAACTCTTGGGCAGGATGGAATCTCGATAGTCATCATCCTGACGTTCAAAGCGTTCCATGCAGGGCATGGATACCACCCGGACGGTGGGTCCAAGTTGATCGGCAGCTTCCAGGGCAACTGAAAGTTCACTTCCCGAGGCGAGCAGGATCAATTCAAGCTCTCCTAGTTCCTCCCGGGCAATATATCCACCCCGTAGAACCCCATTACGTCTGGTATCCACCGGAATATTGGAGAGGTTGGGAACACTCTGGCGGGTGAGAATTAAACCGGTCGGGCCATCAATCCTTTGAAGAGCGGCCACAAAGGCACCTGCGGTTTCCTCAGGATCCGCGGGGCGAATGACATCCAAATTTGGGATAACCCGTAACCCACTGGTGGTTTCCACCGGTTGGTGAGTGGGGCCATCTTCACCGACCGCAACCGAGTCATGAGTCCAGATATGAAAAATGGGAAGGTTGGTCAGGGCGGATAAGCGAACTGCCCCCCTCATGTAATCAGCAAAAACGGCAAAGGTTGCACCGGATGGGCGGAAAATCCCGTAATATCCAATTCCGTTCACAATCGCACCCATGCCATGTTCACGAATGCCAAAAAGTAAATTCCGGCCCGCATGATTATCCTTGGTGAAATCCCCAACCTCCTTGATATAATTCTTGGTGGAACCATGGAGATCGGCGGAGCCACTGATCAAAAGTGGCATTGCTTTTGCCAAATCGTTGATCACTTGTGAACCGGCGGCCCGAGTGGCCACCTTAGCATCCTCAGGAAAAACTTGGACTTGATCCATGAGGTCATCCGGAACTTCACGGTTGAGACCAGCGTTTAATAATTCAGCTTTCTCTGGGTTGGCGGCTTGCCATGCGAAGAAGGTGGCATCCCACTGCTTTCGGGATTCGATCTGTTTGGCTTTGTGCTGATCAAAAAAGGCACGCACATCATCGGATACATAAAAGGTTTCCTCGGGTAGCCCCAGTCCCTGACGGGCAGACTCGGCAAATTTCGCCCCACCTTCCCCATGACCACCTGCAGTGCCAGCCACTTCGGGGATCCCTCTGGCGATAGTTGTCTTGACCTCAATAAAGGTGGGTTTTTCAGATTGGGAACGGGCTTCGCACAAGGCATTTGCAATGGCTTGTAAATCATGCCCGTCCTCAATTCGAATACAGTGAAATCCATAAGCGGTAAAGCGGTCTAGTACGCTTTCACTCTGCGAGGCATCCGCCATTGCATCCAG
>DEYT01000049.1 GCA_002364975.1 Opitutia bacterium UBA3151
CTCATCCCAAAGAATCTCTCCTTTGTGGTTCGTTGCTTTTGGCATTAGTGGGCTCAGTATAATTCTAAGTTACCAAGGTTACCAGTGGCTGACTTTTACAGCACTCTTTCTATGGCCCAGCTGGTTACTTGGAGCATGGATTGCCGAGCTTTATCGCGATCATAAACTTGACCTACTAAAGCTGCAATATTTGCTAGCTTTTGCTGGAGTGAGCTTGGGAGTTTCCCTGATTAGCAGGTATCAAAATTGGGAGACTTGGACTCAGTATTTCGCATGGACTGCTTTTTATTCCTTCTTTTTTATTTTCTGCTTATCTCATACATGGATACTCCACCGCTTGGTTGGTGTGTGGCTTACGAAAGCAGTTTCGTGGGTTGGTAAAATTTCCTTCTCTCTGTACTTGATTCATTTTCCGCTCTTTAAATTATTTGGTTATATTCATCGTGAGATTTTCAATGAAAAGCCAGCTAATTTCCTCATTTCCTTATTCTATCTGATCCCTGTAATCATGCTTGCAGGACTCTTCTTTAGATGGGTTGAACAACCTATCCATCAATGGTCGAAGAAAAAAGGTATCCAATCATAAAGAGTCCACAAAAATTTGTCGTTACCCACCCCACTGGTAATACATTTGTAAGTGCCCTTATTAAACAACTCGTCAGTCAGAACCAATTGGAAAAGTTTTTTACAACCATTGGATTCGGAGACGGAGCAAACCCATTGGTGGCTTCCTCTTGCGGAGGGAAACGACAATATGCCATTCCAGATAAGATTATCTCCCGGCAATGGATGCCTGAATTTGCACGATTGTTTTTAAAAGGAGATCAAGCAAAAAAAAGACATAAGACCGACCTAACCTATCAGGCTTTGGACAGAAAAGTCTCGTGCGAATTAGGCAACTTAAATTCCCAAGTTTTGCACGCATATGAGGATGGTTGCCATGACTCCTTTTCCCGAGCAAAAGAACTGGGCATACAATGTTCTTACGAACTGCCCATCGTTCACTGGGCAACGGCGAGGAGATTGCTTAGTGAAGAAGCCGATAGGTATCCTGAATGGGAGCCAACCCTTGAAAGTATCCGTGAACCCGAAGGCAAACTTTTCCGTAAAGATGAAGAATTATGGCTGGCAGATCGAATCACCTGCCCAAGTCAATTTGTTTTGGACTCGATACCTCTGGAAATAAGGCAAAAAACACCCTGTCAAATTTCCCACTTTGGCAGTCCACTTTGCGAACCAATCCATTTTGAACGCCACATAAAATCGGATAATTTCAGGATCTTGTTTGTCGGCTCAATGAGTCAGCGTAAAGGACTCGCTGATCTTTTTAAAGCGATGAAATCACTTAAAAATGAGCCTGTATCTCTATCGATTTTAGGACAGCCCTCCATGCCAATGGAATTTTACCAAAAACAATTTTCGGAATTTGAATATTTTCCACCTTGTTCAAATAACAAAGTTCGAGAAATCATGAAGATGCACGACGCCTTGGTTTTACCCTCGATCGTGGAAGGACGGGCCTTGGTGCAGCAGGAAGCTCTATCCTGTGGACTATCCATTCTTGTGACTCCAAACGCGGGTGGTGAAGATTTGCTAGAAGAAGGAATAACCGGTCACCTTGTTCCGATTCGATCGCCTGAAAAAATTGCGGAGGCAATAACTGCAATGGTCGCAAACAGGTCTTGTAAGGAGGAGATTCAGAATTTATGCCAAAAAAAAGCGAAGGACTACTCTTGGGAAACTTACGCTCAAAAGGTTATCGATTTCAACTTGCCTAATACTTAGCAAAGCCTTGAAATTACCCTACGCATGAGTGCAATAAAATCCATCTTCCTTCCGAGAAATTTGCCCAAGAAGAAAGTCTTTTCCCAAACAGTGGCAACCGATTATGGATCTATTAAATTTTGGATCTGGACCTACTTCTTACTTTTACTTTTTGAAGGGGCATTAAGAAAATGGTTTTTGCCAGGATTGTCTCAGGGTCTCTTGATCATTCGTGATCCAATCGTAATTTGGATCTATTATCTTTGTTTTACTAAAGGCGTTTTTCCTCTAAACAACAAGTATTTAAAGCGATGTTTTCAGTGGGTCGCTCTTGCCATCGTTCTCTCCTTCTTAGTTAATCGGGCACACCCTTTAACCATCGCTTATGGTGCCCGTACCAACATGCTTCATTTTCCGCTTATTTTCATCATGGCCCGAGTCTTAACTTGGGATGATGTTCTTAATTACGGTAAAGCATTTCTCTTACTCGCATTTCCTATGACATGGGTAGTTTCACAACAATTCCAAGCAGATCGATTTGATGTCTTAAATGTGGCTGCTGGTGGAACAGGTCACCAATTAATGACTTCAGGAGATAAAGTTCGGGCTTCTGGTACTTTTAGTTTTGTGAGTGGAATCGTGTTTTATTATTGCTTTACAGTCGCATTCATAATCTTCGGATTACTGAAAAAAGGAATTTTCCCGAAATGGTTACTGTATGTAGGAATAAGTGCATCTTTACTTGCCATGGTAAC
>DEYT01000069.1 GCA_002364975.1 Opitutia bacterium UBA3151
GAAAGAGGAGTTTCAATCTCTTGGATAAACTCTTTTGATGTGGAAAGCATTTTATAATCAATTCCGTGTGCTTCACAGAGTTTTTGAAATGAACAAGATTGGGGAGTAGCGAAGCACTTTTCGAAAGCCTTATGCTGGGAGATTGGCAGATGTTCAAAGATACCACCACCATCGTTATTGATCAATATAATGGTAAGGCTTCCTTTGAAGTAGGTGGAGAAAAGCAAGGCATTGGAGTCATGAAGAAAGGCCAATTCACCCGTGAGTAAAAAGGTAGGTTTCGCTGACCGATGGGCGAGGCCTAAAGCAGTTCCCAAAGTCCCATCAATTCCGTTAACTCCTCGATTCCCAAAAAATTTGACATCTACTTGCCCCTGCTTCCAAAACCATTCTAGGTCCCGCGTGGGCATGCTGTTTGCAATATGTAACTGGGAGTTATGGGGTAAATGGTTGGAGAGCAATCGAATTAATTTTGGCTCATTGATCTCGATTTCTTGTTCAAAATGGAGATCCAAATTGTCTTCAATGGATTTCTCCAAGCTCTTCCAGATGTCGAGCCATGTATCATCTAGTTTTTCAAAGGATAACTCCGGAAGAATGGAATAGTTTACTTGAAAAGAAGTGCTGGTACTAGCGAGGGGGTCTACATTGATACCCCTCGGTTCAATTATGACTCTTTTAGTTCCTTCACGGTCTAGCCAAGTCCGAAGTGATTTTGATGTGGGTAAGGGTCCCAAAGTAATAATTAAGTCGGGCTTTAGAATTTTCGCCAGTTTTAAGTTTCTAAGAATATTTTCATATCTAAGAATTGCATTAGGACATGATCGACTTCGAAGATTAGAAAGTGAGTCGCAAAGCACCGGAATAGGATAATTTTCAATTAGAGATAAAATCGGTTCGGGAGGGGCCATTTCACCGGCGATCAAGAGTGGCCTTTTGCAATTCTTTGAAAAGGAATCGAGTAGTTCAATCGAATCAACTTCACTCTCTTTATCTTGGGAAGATTTAGAAAATGAAGGATATGAATTATCCTTCGGAAGACTATCAACAAATAGTGGTTCACGAAATGGAAAATTTAAATGAACGGGGCCAGGATTTGTGTCTAATGCTTTACCGTATGCAGATCCAATAAGCAGTTGTAGTTTGGAAATCTTATTCGGAGAAAGAGAGGGTAAGGGAGCTTGATAAAATCCACGAACGAAGCTACCAAACAAGTTTTCTTGATTAATGGTTTGTCCGGCAGCACAATTTTGCAATTCAGGTGGGCGGTCTGCGGACAATAGAAAGAGTGGGATACCAGAATGGCTTGCTTCGGTCACTGCAGGAAACCAATTTGCAAGTGCAGAACCCGAGGTGCATAAAAGAGCAGTTGGTGATTTCGTCCGTTTGCTGAAACCCAAGGCAATAAATCCAGCGGAGCGTTCATCTAATATCGGGGTACATTCAATATGCTCATGATCTTCAAGTGCAAGTACCAGAGGAGTAGAACGGGACCCGGGAGAAAAAAATACTTGTTGGATACCAAGCTCGTAAAGTGCATCTGCTAAGATAATTCCCCACAGATGATTGGCATTTCCAGTTTCTTCCTCGTCTAGATTCATTTCTCCCCAGAAAAATCACTTTTTCCGGTGATGACATCAAGCATAGCTTTCAACTTCCAATCGGTTTCAACTTTTTCTTGTGCTGGACTTGATCCAGAAACAACTCCAGCACCTGCGTACAGCGTGAGGCTTTTTTGAGATAATTTTCCACATCGAATGGGAACAACAAACTCACCTCGCCCTCGATTATCAATCCAACCCGTAATCCCCGAATACCATCCACGCGGAGAATTTTCCAATTTCCGAACCAAGGGTAGAGCAACCTCTCTTGGGGAACCTCCCATTGCTGGAGTTGGGTGTAATGCAGAAAGAGCATCAAAGGGATGAATGTTATTATGACTTTCAACCCGAAGTGGAGTTCGTACATGTTGAAGGTTAGCGAGACGCAATAAACGGGGCTTACCTTCATGACAGTTTTCCAAACCGATCGATTTTAATCGTCGAAGAATACTATCAATCACCACTCTGTGTTCATGAACTTCTTTTTTTCGTGCCAGTAAGGTTTTGCCCCAATGTGCATCTCTTCCAGCTGATGGACCTCTTGGTGCTGAGCCAGCAACCGCCTCGGTTTCGAGGACGGTGCCAGAGGCACGAAGTAACATTTCAGGAGTTGCTCCAACCATCATTCCAGAATTTGGAGTGGATAAGCAAAAAGTATAGCAATCAGGAAATCTATCTCGGAGAGCATGAGCGATCGAAAAGGGAGGGAGTTCTTGGTTTGTTTGAAAGGTCAGTTGCCTAGCAAGAACAACTTTTGAAAGTTTACCTGCTTTTATTTCTTCTAGAGCTTTTTGAACGGCATATTCATAGTGGAAGTTTTCGATTGGTTTTCCTACGGTAACCTGTTCAGGATCAATTGCTTTTGATAATGCAAATCTCATACCATTGAGCTTCCAAACTCGAGAATAAAGTTCAGCGTCCAAATTTTTTGGCGAGGAATCTGGTGAGATTTTAATATTTGAGATTAGGTAGTGAAGACCACCTTTTCTCAGGACCTGCCAACGGGGTAAAAATATTTGGAGAGAAGGGGGGCAATCAACGCAATATTTGGTGGGTTCAAAACTTGCCGCCATAAACATGGTCGGTCCAGTACCAGGTATCTTGTGATCACCGGCGACGAAAGTCTTTTTGAAAATATTTTTAGACCATTGTTTTGCCTTTTTGAATCGATCCAAACCTTCAAATTTAGCATCCGCAAGAAACTCACCACACGCGATAGAAAATTCATTGGTTGGTCTTTCTAAATAACAAACAGCTTCGTTAGATTGATGGATTGATTCCAGAATGGCTAATGGATCGGAGTAACCAATTTCGGTAGTTACAGAAAAGAATCTGGATTCCCCAATAGTTCTAACTTCTTTACAGAGTTGCTCTAAATAGGGAAGAAGCTTGGTATCTTGATTGCATGTGGTAGGAGCATTGCGAATTCGGACATTCATTTTTCAGAAAGTTTTTCGGAATCCGAGGGTT
>DEYT01000134.1 GCA_002364975.1 Opitutia bacterium UBA3151
CTCGAACATGGCATTCCCACGATTGCAGACAGTACTTTTTCCACTCCCTACCTTACCAAGCCGATCGAGCACGGTGCAGCGATCGTAATTCATTCTTTGACAAAATGGTTGGGGGGACATGGTTCTGGAATTGGTGGACTGGTGGTCGACTCGGGTAAATTCGACTGGAAGAATGGAAAATTTCCACTCTACGATCAACCGGATAATAGCTACCATGGACTACGTTGGGGACATGACCTGCCCGAACCACTTGCCCCGCTTGCCTTTATTTTGAGAATGCGTACGGTCCCATTGCGTAACCTTGGTGCCTGCATTTCCCCGGACAATTCCTGGCAATTCCTTCAGGGAATTGAAACCCTGCCTCTCCGTATGGAGCGGCATTGTGAAAATTCCCTAGCGGTAGCCAAGTATTTAGAAGATCATGAATTGGTCGAGTGGGTACGCTTCCCAGGACTTGAGAGTGACCCAATGCATTCCCTGAATCAGAAATACCTAAAGGGTATGGGTGGATCAATGGTGGTCTTTGGTATCAAGGGGGGAGCTGAGGCCGGGCCTAAGTTCATTGACAATTTGAAATTGTTCTCTCACCTTGCAAATGTTGGAGATGCAAAGAGTCTGGCGATTCATCCCGCCACCACTACGCATTCCCAGCTGAGCGAAGAGCAACAACGCGCGGGCGGAATCACCCCGGAATTGGTAAGGCTCTCAATAGGAATCGAGCATATCGACGACATCATCGGTGACATCGAGCAGGCCCTTGCGGCGGCAACCGTGCCCGAACTTGCACCCGCCTAATCGGGAAACTTTTCCGGCGGGCATGAAAATCGCCCTTGCCTACCTCCTCCTTCTGACCCTAGTGATGGGAGGAGCTTTAGTCTATGGTTTCACCCTAGGGGATTTCTGGAAGGACGGGGCGGATCTACTGGAAAATCCATGGGGTATGGTTTCCCTGTTCGATGTATATGTTGGATTTTTCTTTTTCATCGGCTGGATCTGGTACCGGGAATGTTGCCTGGGAGCGAAATTTTTTTGGGCATTAGCTATCCTATTGGGTGGTAACCTTGTAGCCGGAATCTATGCCATTTTCGTCCTGCTCAAGAGCAAAGGAGACGCCCAGGTTTTCTTTTTAGGGGAAACCAGAATACTCAAGGAAAATGAAAACCAAAACCCGGCTGTTTAGGAATCTTTCCTAGTGATTACCAAGTGTAGCAAACAATTGATTCAAGCTCTCGGACAAACATTTGCTTGCCGGAAAGAGCAGGGTAGGACCAAGTGGGAGATTTTGAAATTTCGCGTTCTTCCTTGATCAAGAGTTGATTCGGATTTGCTTCGATCCGGTAAAGAGTACCATCTTCATCAAGGGCAAGGATTTCCTCCCCGTTGGAAACCATGGACATATATTTCCCAAAGGATTCACTGCTGATCCACTTGGTCACTCCAGTCCGCATGTCTAGGCAGGTCATGCGCTGCTTTCTTAGATGGAGGTAACAATAGTCCCCGATTACAATCGGGCTGGACATGTAAGCTTCCTGTTTGTTTTCCCATTTCTTACTAATCTCAAAACCGGTGCTCTTCTTGTCCAAATTAAAAAGCAGGCTTTTCCCACCGTAGCAACTGGTGAATACGGAATTTCCGAATAGGGAAGGGGTCAAAATATTCATTCCCCGGTAGGCCTGGACCGGTTTTTTCCAAAGAACTTCACCGCTTTCCGGAGACACTCCGGTCAGGTCGGTACGGGTCTGCACCACCAACTGCTGGACATCCTTGAGGTTGGCTGTGATCGGGGAGGAAAAAGCACTTCCATATTTTTCCCCTTTGTGAATTAGAGTACGCCAAATGGACTCCCCAGTTTCACGATCCAACTTGCTGAAACCAGACCCTGCTTGAACATAAAGATGACCCTCATATACTAAGGGGGAACAGACAAAGCCAAAAGCAGGCAGGGGAGAGTTATAGCGCTCCATGAAGTCGACTTCCCATTTTATTTTTCCTGACTTGCCGTCGAGGCAGACCAGAAAGTCTCGCATGCCCCCGACATAGAGGTTTTCGCCATCGAATACGGGAGTGGAACGGACCCAACTGCCGTTTTTCCAGGCAAAAAAGGGAACACTCATCGAGCCTTCCCATTGGGCTTCCCATTTTGGTTCCCCGCTCTGCTGGTCAAAGGCACGAACGATTTCTTTCTTCCCCTTAGTTTCCACGGTGAACACCAGGTTGTCGGATAGAATGGCCCCGGAATATCCCTTGCCTATCTTTACCCGCCAAGATTCATTGAGTGATTTCTCATCAATTTTGGCAGGCCAGGGAGAACCTTCCTTGATCATGCCATCCCGGCTTGGGCCGCGCCATTGAGGCCAGGATGACGCACCCAAACCGTAAGAATATATGCAATGCAGGAGAAAGGACAGTAGTAGAAATATTTTCATGGTTTTTGAAATAAGTAATGGCTGACCCACCATTCCTGTCCTTGAGCGAACCCGAAGGTCACGGCACAGGCGAGGAAAAAGATACGCCAACGGTGAAACATCCTGCTGGCTTCACTCGCACCCATACCTTGCTCGAATAGGGAAAGGATCTCCGATTTGTTACGGTCGAGGTTGGAAAGCCATGCTTCCGAGGTCTTGGCATAATGGATCCCGGACCAGCGCCAGCGGGTTTCCAGTTCCAATTTCCCGGAGATGCGAAGGAAGAGTTCATCCGCGGGCATGGTGCCTCCACTGAAAAAGTGTTTCGACATCCAATCATCTTCTCCTTCGACTTCAAAAGGATAGGAAGTGGAACGGTGGCAAAAAACATGAGTGAAAAGCTTTCCCCCGGGTTTGAGCCAGGAATGAATCCGTTGAAAAAGTCCACGATGGTTCCGGACATGCTCAAACATCTCAACAGAAACCACCCGGTCAAAGGAATCCTCAGGTTCTAAGGCATTGACATCCGCGGTGACCACTTCCAGGTTTTTAAGTTTTCTCTCCTTGGCTTGCCCCATAATGTGCTCGCGTTGTGAATGGGAATTGGAAACGGAAGTGATTTTGGATTTCGGGAAATGCTTCGCCATCCAGAGGGAAAGCGAACCCCATCCACATCCGAGTTCAAGAATGCGTTGGCCATCCTCCAAGTGGGCATGTTCACAGGTCAATTCAAGCCCACGGTTTTCTGCGGTGGTCAGATCACTGACCAAATCTTCAAAATAGCAACTGCTGTACTTTAAGTTTTTACCCAAAACCTTTTGATAGAAGGGAGCAGGTACTTCATAGTGCTGTTCATTTGCTTTGTCGGTGTGGACGGCAAGTGGAGATTCGTCCACAGAGCGAAGATATTCCTCGGCTAATTCAGCATTGGATTCGCAATTCTCGACGCGGCATTGCTGGAGGCGTTTGCGACACAAATTCCGAATGCCGGCACGGATCAAAAAGTCAGGGACGAGGCCACGTTCAGCGAAATTAATGAAAGAATCGGTGAGGCTCATGAATTGGGTTCTTTGGATCGGGGAGGCCAAGGGAAAAATGCGGAGGTGTTGGCCACATAGGACTTATAAGCATCACCACTGGCTTCAAGTTTGCGGGCTTCCACAAAGGGAATTCCGGTGATTTTAGTAAGAAAAAGATATAGCACTGGAGGGATTAAAAAGAGCCAGGGCCAACCGGTTGCCTGATATCCAAGGGGGATATAACTCAGCCAAAGGATCCATTCGAAGAAATAATTAGGATGGCGGGAATACTTCCACAGACCGGTGTCACAAACTTCTTTCCGGGTCCGTTCAGGATTGGACTTAAAGATGCGAAGTTGTTTATCGGAAAGGGAAACCCCAACAAAGCCAATGATCCAGATGATGGTACCGACATGATCCCAGAAGCCAAGCGGTGCCTGGTTTTGAACGAGGATAAGAAAAGGAGATGCAAACAAAACCGTCCAAAAGGCTTGGATTTGGAAAAAAGCAAAAAGCCCGAGGTTTGCATTCTTCCCAAGTGCCTCACGCAAGTATGCATAGCGGGCATCTTCTGGTTTCCCCCAACAGCGTCGAAGAAGATGGGTGCCGAGGCGAATGGACCAGACCCCGAGTAGACCCTGAAAGAGGGCGAGGCGACCGGGTTCACAATTGTCAGAAAAATAAAAGAGGTAGAAAACACCAAGGACTCCAACACCGTAGGACCAGAGGACATCGACATAGGATGCATTTTTACTTCGAAGTGCAAAGAGCCAGCCAATCAACATGATGATCGAGCACGCTGCTTGCCCGTATAATAGAAACTTAAGCGTTGTCATAATATTTTTGGCTTGGTGTCGAACTCCAAGTGAAGGTAACGAAGTACAAAACCTGCCAAGCCCCATTCGATGGCTACGGCCAAAGCGGAATCCCAGCCTTGTTCAAAAGTGAGCACTTCAAACTGGTGACCGGAGTAATATGCCACGACTCCACCGATGGAGAACCCTAGCAGGCACCGCCAGCGTCCATCGAGAAACCATTCGAAGAGCGGGCGAAGCATCAGGGCAAAATTTAACCATAATAAAAGCATCCAGTAGGGAACGCCAAGCAAGGATGGATATTCACCAAAGCTGATCAGTTCAAAGTGAACTAGGCAGGCATCCCCAACTAAACCCATGACCAGACTGCTTGAGGCAAAAGGAAAGAGGAGGAAAAGTCCCTGAGTATATACCGAACGGATAAGCACGGGAATAAACCCGATCAGGGGGAGAAGGATGGGGAAAGGGCTAAGGGTGGAGAGAACGCAGCAAAACCACCCAGCTTGAAAGATCACTAGGTCATAGAGAATTTTTTGCTTGGGAAGCTTCAATCCATTCCCCTTCCTAACTTACAACTTGGTTTTGCAAGCAATAAGTGAATGTCTCCGGTGTAGCCTTCTTCAAACCCGGCTTCACAATAGCAGAGGTAATAGATCCAAGCCCGTCTAAAGGAATCATCGTATCCAAGCTTTTTAATTTTACTTTCGTTTTTAAGAAATCGCAGGCGCCACTCCCGCAGGGTGCGGGCGTAATGGTATCCAAAATCAAAAAGATTGGCGGGTCGCAAGTCTGAGTTCTTTACCACAGCTTCAATCATGGCGGATGCGGAGGGTACACAACTTCCGGGAAATACCCGGGTTCGGATATAATCGACTTCCTTGAGGTATTGCTCGTAGCGATGATCCGGCATGGTAATTCCCTGAATAAGAGCGGCTCCATCCGAAGCGAGCAGGGAGGCAATCTTGGAAAAGTAGGTGGGGAGGAATTCATGGCCGACGGCTTCAATCATTTCAATCGATACAACCCGATCATAGGAACCGCTCAGTTTCCGATAATCATCTTGGATCAAGTGGATTTGATCCTGTCCCTGTAATCGTTTTTGAGCATATTCGAATTGGCTTTTGGAAATGGTGGTGGCGGTAAGTTGAGCATCGGTCCTTTGGCAAAATCTTTCCGCAAAACCACCCCAGCCACAACCTATTTCCAACACTTGATGGTGAGGCTCAATCTGGAGTTGCTCAATGATGCGGTCATATTTTGCCAGGGAGGCTTCTTCGAGAGTTGAATCCTTGGATGCAAAGATTCCACAGGAATAAGTCATGGTAGGATCCAGTATCAATTCATAAAAGTCATTTCCCAAATCGTAATGAAGGGCAATGTTCTTGCGGCTTCCCTGAATGGTATTTTTTTGAGTGAATTGGTAAGACCAACGGGCCAACTTGTTCAGAACGGTGGCCCAACCACCTTCCATTCCGTCCATTACTTCCAGGTTTTGCAGGAAGAAGCGAAAGACTGCGACTAAGTCTGGGGTATTCCAGTCTCCATCAGCATAACTATCCGCGACCCCAAGGGAACCCCCTAGGCAAGCCTTTCGAAAAAAAGTGGAATCCATGACATTGACTTCCGCGGAGACCGCTGGATCGTCTTGATTTCCAAAGCAGAGTTTCTGCTCACCGATCATCAATTGAAGACTTCCCTGTTCCGCTTTGTATAATTGTTGGCAAAGCTTTTTTTCAAAAAAACCAATTTTGTCGGTACTTTTCGCCGGGAACGAGGAAATTTTCTCTGTTGCTGGGGTGTTCATTGGTGGGGAACTAAATTCTTGGGGTGAGTGAAAAATGGGCAACCCTTGAGTCGAAGGAGTAAAGCGTGCCAGTAAATTCCCCAGATTATCTTAAAAGTGATCAACGGAAAACGAAGAAGTGCCCATGCGAGGTTAAAAAATGAAATCGATTTTCTTTTTAACTGTAAATGAGCGGAAAAGAAGAGTTTATTTTTTTCCCTTAAAAACATGTCGACCTGAAGTTTTTCCGAAGGTTTCCGGAAACGCCAATCGTAATCAACTTCCATGCCGATAAATGGGGATACATGAAATTCCTTTTCAAATTCATGACTACTTTTACCACTTTCTTCGCTTGAATCCCAATGCAATGCTTTAGCGTATTTCTCTCCCCACGGAGTGTTGGTGATCTCGGTTAGGATTGCCTTTGGCGTTTCAACTTTTTCATCCCAAATGTAATAGAAAGTAACCGGGTTAAAGCAGTAGCCGAAAGTGCGCAAATGAGTAAGTATCGAAATTCTGCCGGAAAGATTAAGATCCAGTTGCTCGTTCATCGTTTCTCGAACTGCTTGCTCCAGAGATTCAATTTCCGGACGGTGGTAGTCCGTTCGATGAAAGCTCGAGATATTGGAACGGTTGATTGACCAAAGGAAGCGGTTTTTAAAAACGGTCGGGAGTTCATCCAGAAATAAATGGGCCATATATACCCGGTACGATAGATTATGTACTTTTGGGCTGTGCCGGTGATGACTGACTTTTCCGAAATAAAGAGAACTGTTCATGGTAGATGAATACCAAAAGCTTTGCATACTTGCAGTCCACTTTTCAAGCCATCTTCGTGAAACCCAAATCCCCAATAAGCTCCACAAAGAGAAACTCCCCGCCGGCGAATGAAGGCTTGGTGTTCAGATTGTGCCTCTTTTCTACCCGGATGATAGGTTGGGTGGGAGAATTCAAAGTCTGCATGATGCTTAGAAGGTGCGATGGTGTTCTTTTGATTGAGAGACACACAAAAGGGCTCCTTGGTGGGCAGACTTTGTAAAATGTTCATGTCATAGGTGACAATGGCCTGTTCACTTTTATCCTTAGTAAGGAGGGCATTCCAGCTGGCCCGCGCCGATTTTCGAACTGGGAGAATTGAGTCATCTGAATGTAGGCTTACCAAATTCTCTTCATAGGGGAATGCCTCCAGCAGGGTTTGCTCCTCTAGGTCCGGTTGCTCAATCAATTTGAGGGACTGATCTGCATGACAAGCTAGAATTACTTCGTCGAAGATTTCTTCGGATCCATCGGAGAAGCGAAGGGAAACTTTATCCGAGCTTCGGGAAACTTTTTGAACTGGGGTGCTTAACTTTAAACGATTTCCGATCTTTCGAAGCATGGCATCCACATAGGTGCGCGAACCTCCTTGAAGCACGCGCCAAACCGGACGGTTGTTGGCTTGAAGCATTTGATGGTTGGACAGGAAATCGGTAACAAATTCGATGGGGAATTCCCCAAACCGATCGATGGAGCAAGACCAGAGCGCAGATCCAAGAGGAAGAAGGAAATTATCTTTAAACCGTTTTCCAAATTGATGCTTCGAAATAAACTCGTTGACGGAGATACCAGGTTCCTGAAGGTTTTCTGCCAGTTTGTGAAACTTGAGAATGTCAAGAGTCATGCCCCAGTGTTTGAGGTCGATCAAATTCTTCCAGTTTCCAAAGAGTCCAAGAAGCGATTCACCACTGTATTCCAAACCATGTGGGTCCGCTTTTACTGAAAATCCCATACGGGTTACTTGCGATTCTACTTTCAAATGATCGAGCAGGCGGACAAAGTTTGGGTAATTTTCCTGGTTAAAAACAATAAAACCAGTATCGACCCGGAAGTTTCCCGTATCTCCTTTTACATCAACTGTGTTTACATGACCACCTGCTTTACTTCCCGCTTCGAATAAAGTAAGTTTGTGCCTATCTTGCAGTAGATAAGTGCAAATAAGACCTGAAATCCCGGAACCGACAACGGCGATTTTCAAAACCGGGGGTTGTGTTTAGCTTTTTGCCTTGCTTTTAACCCAAGCAGGAACAGGACGGAGGCTGTGGACTAATCCAAAAAAAGAGAGAAATTTTAAGCCATAGTAGGTGATGTCAAACTCCCCTTTGAAAAATCCCTGTCTTGCAGAAGCTGGATAAAAATGATGATTGTTGTGCCACCCTTCACCAAAAGCAATCAAGGCGATAAACCAGTTATTACGGCTTTCATCTTTGGTATCAAACTTGCGAGAACCAAAGAGGTGATTGATCGAATTTACAGCAAATGTAGCGTGATATAATAGAATAGTTGGTACAAAAAAGCCCCACAACAAACTCTGCATGTTACTTAGTCCAGTAAGTTCAGAGAAAAAAGGAATTTCTGGAGCAAAATAACATGCCATACCCAACATTACTAAGGGAATCCAGTCGTAACGATTGAGGAAGACAAGTTCTTTAAACTTAACCAGATCACGAACCTCTTTTAAGAAGGTGGGAACCGAATATTCAGTCATAAACCAGAGGGTGTGACTCCAGATAAAACTCTTACTGTGCGGGGAGTGCACATCTTCTTCCGTATCAGAATGACGGTGATGACGACGGTGGTGAGCCGCCCACCACAAGGGTCCTCTTTGTCCAGAACTACAAGCAATAAAGGCACCAATGAATTGGACCACTCTTGATGTTTTGAATGTACGATGCGAAAAATAGCGGTGATAAAATGCGGTGATCGAAAACATCCGCATACTGTAGGATATAAGTGCTATGATAAGACACCAAAGGGTGACTGGATAGAAAAAGGCAGCTAATGCAGTTAGGTGGATTACAATATACGGAAGACACCTAAACCATTCAACTTTTCCTTCAGTGCCCTCAGGACCTTCGTAAGTTTCGGGGGGTGGACATACCCATTTTGATAATGAAAATGACATTTTTACGTAGAATTATCTAAGACGAGGGACAACTCTAAAGGACTCATCTTAGTTTTACCACGTAATTCTGTTCCGACAAGCTTATCAAGCTTTCCGAAATTAACTTCACCATTTTGCATTAATACAGCACGCAGTTTCCGGAGGCCCAAGGATTCTAGCTGTCGAACTCTTTCGCCAGAAACTTTCAACTCATCCGCAATATCATCTAATTTCATGGAGTCACCAGCACCTATTCCGAATCTCATACTAAGTACTTTTCTCTCTCTTTTATCCAGAAAACTCAATGCCACGCTGATATCGTCCGATAGCGAACCATCTTCGCGATAAGATTTGGAAAGTTCCTCTTCTTCAGAAAGAACATCACCGAGAGTTTGGTCAGTCTCCTCACCAAAAGGTTCGTCAATCGAAACACTACCTGAAGGTGCATACTTCACGCGATTAGTTAAGTTGCGATCGCTGCCAAGGGCGTGTTTAACCTCATCATCCGTAGGATTCCTTCCGAATTCGACTTGAAGTTGTGAGCGAACCAAATTTTCTTTGCGTTTACCTTGGGAAACATCGTGTGGTACAGCCACCGCACCAGACATTTTACCAATAAGTCGTTGAATGCGTTGCCTGATCCACCATGCTGCATAGGTGCTAAGCTTTATACCACGAGTGTGATCAAACTTATCGAGGGCAAGGACCAAGCCTTGGATACCTTCGGCCATGATATCCTCCATGTTGACGCTTGTCTGCCTAAATTTGAGTGCAATAGAAGCAACAAGACGAATGTGTCTTTCGATAAGTTCTTTACGAGCATCGTCGGACCCATTATGCATTTCAGAAAACAATTGATCGCATTCCTCTTTAGTTGGTGGAGCCATGCGTGCCCGTTCAGAAATAAATCTTCCTACGGGATCGTTACTTGAGGGTGATGCAGAGTCTGTATTGTGATAAACCATAACAGTGTATAAAACGCAGGAAAAATAACTTAGGATCATCAAAAAATATTGTTTTAAGAGATTTAATAAGGATAAATAGATTCCTTAATCTCCCTATTGTAGATCAATAATTGAAATTTGTAAATTGCGGAAAATCGGATGGGATAAGTAGCAAAGTATATGCCTAGAATACTAGAAATAAAACCTGAGGGAATCTACTGTCCTGCAGGTGGGTTTTACATTGATCCGCGAGGAAAAGTAAACCAAGCGGTGATCACCCATGCTCACAGTGATCATGCTCGTAGTGGACACGGTTCTTATTTGTGCTCAGATTCCTGCCTCTCACTTTTAAAAATCCGACTTGGAGAAAACCAGAGAATGGAATCCATCCCCTTTGGCAAGGAGATCAAGATTGGCTCCGCGAAAGTCTCATTACACCCAGCCGGGCACATTCTTGGATCGGCTCAAGTTCGGGTCGAAGTAGGGGGAGAAGTTTGGGTAGTTAGTGGTGATTACAAACCGCAAGCGGATCAAACTTGTGAAGCTTTTGAAATGGTTCCTTGTCATGGTTTTATTTCTGAATGTACTTTTGGCTTACCTGTTTATCGTTGGATTGAAGAACAAAAGGTTTACAAGGAAGTCAATGAGTGGTGGCATAAGAATGCAAGCGAAGGAAGACCATCCTTATTATTTGCTTATTCTCTAGGCAAAGCACAACGAATCTTGTCAGGTTTAGAGACCGGCATTGGGCCAGTTTTTGCACATGGAGCGATACATCCATTTCTGGAACACTATGAAAAAGCAGGGGTGTATTTTCCTGAAGTTCAAAAGTTGGAAAGGGAGCAGAAGGATGATTTGAGCAAATCGATAATTATTGCTCCCCCTGCAGTTGAGGATTCGACATGGACCCGGAAAATTAGAAATTGCCGAAGGGCTTTCGCTTCCGGTTGGATGTCGATTAGGGGAGCTAAAAGAAGAAGGAATTTAGATCAGGGATTTATTTTGTCAGATCATGCAGATTGGGATGGTTTGTTACAAGTTATCAAGGGTACAGGAGCGGAAAAAATTTTCTTAACTCATGGGAATGGGGATGCCTTGGCTAGATACCTGCAAGAAGAAGGAAGAAATGCATCGATTCTTAACGGGGCCAAAATGAGAGGAGAGGAAGAGGAATGAAATTATTTTCCAGTCTTTTTCATGATCTTGATTCCATGACTAAAACCAACGACCGATTGGATCGTTTGGTTGATTACTTCAACTCCGCACCCCAAGAGGATTCAATTTGGGTGTGCTGGTTTTTATCCGGTAATCGAATCAAGGGAGCGGTGAAGACGGGTGAACTGAGATCATTTTTGAGCGATTGGTCTAAATTGCCCCTTTGGCTGATCGAAGAGTGTCATGATCGAGTGGGGGATTTGGCGGAAACGATCGCACTCCTTGCAGGGCAAGAGGAGCGGGGTGGTTCCCTTGGGCTGGATCAGACCATTAGGAAATTCTTACTTCCTTTGCGGGACTTGGATGCGGGACTGAGAAAAGAACTGCTCGCGGATGCATGGAATTATCTATCGGACAAAGAAATGCTACCTTTTCACAAACTGTTAACCGGAGGCTTTCGAATGGGGGTTTCAAAGGGAAATCTATGTAAGGCATTGAGCCGGGTTTCCAACCTGGAAACATCCAGGATCGCCCAGAGAATTGCCGGAGACTGGAATTGTGAGAATACTTTATTTTCTGAAATTATCGGTCCTGAAACTGACCAAGAAAAAAACTTTTCTAGGCCCTATCCATTCTGTCTTGCTTCACCTCTACAGGAAGAGGTCACCAAGCTCGGGAGCCCGGAAGACTGGCAAGTTGAATGGAAGTGGGATGGCATCCGAGCCCAATTATTATCGATTGGCGGAGGGAGAGGAATGATCTGGTCACGGGGAGAAGAGACGGTGGAGGAAAGTTTTCCAGAGTTGCTTGAATGCCTCCCTCATTTACCCAGGGATATTTGTCTGGATGGCGAAATTCTTGCTTGGGGACATGAGGGTCTGCGGTCGTTTTCTCACCTCCAGAAAAGATTGGGTCGGAAGATGCCTGGTCCTTCAGTTTTAAAAAAGGAACCGGTTCGTTTTCTTGCCTATGATCTGCTTCGCTTGAATGGTAAGGATTTACGAACCATTCCAACCCAAGAAAGAAGGGAAAAGTTAGAGGGTATCTTTGAGGGAATCCCACTCCATTTGCCAATTGGACTGTCTCCGGTGATCGAGCTCAATACTTGGGAGGCGTTTACTACCATGAGAATGGAATCAAGGAAAAGGGGAGTGGAGGGCTTAATGCTCAAAGAAAAGAAATCGGTCTATCAAAGCGGTCGTGTGAAAGGGGTTTGGTACAAGTGGAAAATCGAACCATACCTAGCGGATATGGTGGTGGTCAGTGCCCAACTGGGACATGGGAAGCGTGCGAATTTATACTCTGATTATTCCTTGGCGGTGTTGAATGAATCAGGGGAATGGGTAACCGTTGCAAAAGCCTATTCGGGTTTGAGTAATAAAGAAATTGAAGAAGTAGACCGTTTTGTCAGGAAAAACATAACCGGAAAATTTGGACCCGTTCGGGGGGTGAAGCCTGAACTGGTTTTTGAGATTGCTTTTGAAGGGGTACAGGCTTCCGGTCGTCACAAGTCCGGAGTTGCCTTGCGATTTCCTCGTATTCACCGCTGGCGAAAAGATAAAAAGCCGGAGGAGGTGGATGACTTAGAAACAATCCGGGGATATGCCGGTATGTCGGAGATCAAAGAAGTGGACGGGAAAAAGATCGATGCCAGCGGAAACCTGATGTTGTTTTAGGGCAAGGCTCAAGCGGCCAAGCTTTGTTTGAACTTGGCCAGGTTCAATTTTGCACTCTCTTTTCGCTCAACTATTGGAGCAGGGTAGTGCTTGCCAATGATACAATGGGCTTCTTCCTGAATGCCCAAAGGGGCAAGATGGGGCTCATAAACATACTTAGCCGGCATATTTGCCAGCTCCGGAATCCAATGTTTAATAAAAGTGGCTTGGGTGGTTTCCACATTCAAACTGGATTTTGCGTCGGGGCATGGGTTGTAAAGACGAAAGTAAGGCATGGAAAAGGGGGCGACTCCGGAAAGCCAGAGCCAATTTCCATTGTTTAATGCCCAGTCACTATCCAATAACTTATGTTCAAAAATGTCCCGGCCCAACTTCCAGTGTTGCCAAAGTTGACCACGAGTGAAGAAGCAAGATACTGCATGTCTTCCGAGGTGGTGCATCCAACCGGTCGATTCGAGTTGCCGCATCATGGCATCAATCAGGGGGAATCCAGTACGACCTTCTTCCCAAGCAACTACAAGCTTTTGATCCCGTTCACCCCAGGTAATTTTCTTGCACATCTTGTTGTTGGAATCGTCATCCCAATTCTTAACGGATCTGGAGAGTAAATAAAACATCTCCCGAAAGAGTAGTTGACCGGTTAGGGATTCGGGAGGCTGGGAGTGTGAACTGGAGCGGTTACAAGCCTGAACTTCTTGCCACAACCTGCGAACTGACAAATTTCCATTACTTAGATAAGGGGATAGACCAGTGGTACTGGGCTCAAAGGGGTTATCGGATTGGTTGGTGGAAAAAGTCTTTGGTTTTTTGAAGGAGTTGACGAATTCTGATTGACCTTCAACTTTTATACAAAGTCTGTTGAGTGCCTCACTTTCACCTCCTTTGAAATAAGAATTCGAAGAAGATTTGGGCAGCCGTTTAGCATTGGAAAGATGTTCTCGGAGTGATTTTGAAGAAGAAATTCCATTGGTAGACGAAAAGGTGGAACAAAATGATTCAAGGGGTGCAGAGGGAGATGGGATCATCGAAGGCGGAGGAAGTGGCTTGGGCAGCACAAGTAGACCGGAGTCATCTAAGCCAAATTTATGAAGAAAAATCTTTTCAATTTCCTTCATCGACTTTGGTTCTTTGTAAACAGGGTCCTGAGATACTTCTTCAATATCAAGTACGGTTTGGACCGAAGGGTGAAAAACAACTTCCGTGCAAGGAGAGTGGAGATTGATTTTCTCATCAATCTCAGAACTAAGAGACCTGCCATGAGGCTCGGAGCAGTAATCTGAGCTGAGTAGAGAAATAGTTGGGCCAAATTCCTTGAAGAGTTGGTCAAAAATTTCAGTGGGTTTGCCAAACAAAACAGAAAGCTTGCTACCAAATTTTGATTTTAGGTTTTCGTCCAAATCTTCCAGTGACTCCAATAGAAAGTGCAGTCGGTTGGCGTGGTATTTTCCAAAATCTGATCCCACAATATCAGTATCGACAATAAATAAGGGAAGTATGGAGGTTATGGAATTCTTACTGCAAGCATGAAGAAGAGCAGGATTATCATGCAATCTCAGGGACTTACGGAACCAGACTATTGCGGTACTCATTTAAAAATTAAGGGGTTTTTAAAGTGGCTAGGGCAGCAAGTGCCCGGGTACGGCCTTCGGAATGATCAATACAGGGCTCGGGATAGTTGCCTCCCAAATCCACTCCGTGGGTTTTCAATATCTCAGCGGGTGCTTCCCAGGGTCGGAAGATCCATTTGGATGGCAATGATTCAAGCTGAGGAATCCATCGCTTCGCATATTCCCCACGGCCATCAAATTTTTCGCCTTGGGTGATGGGATTAAAAATTCGGAAGTAAGGCGCGGCATCCGCACCGCATCCTGCCGCCCACTGCCAACCTTGCGTGTTGCTAGCGAGGTCAGCATCGACCAGTGTATCCCAAAACCAACGAGCTCCGTCATTCCATGAAAGTAGAAGGTGTTTAACCAGAAAGGATGCGACAATCATGCGAACCCGATTGTGCATCCAACCAGATTCATAAAGTTGTCGCATCCCGGCATCCACCATGGGATACCCGGTATTTCCGAATTGCCAGCGTTTGAGATTGATTTTATCTTCAATCCAAGGAAAGGAAGCATACTTGGCTCGTAGGGGTTGATCCGGGATCGATGGAAAGTGGTAGAGTAGATGATAAGAAAACTCACGCCAGCCAATTTCAACAAGGAACTTATTCTCCCCGCGGTGACTACCTTCAGTCTCCGCCTGCAATACACTGTGACAAATTTGACGAGGACTAATTAAGCCCCATGCTAGGTAAGGAGAAAGCCTCGAAGTTCCATCCACTGCTGGGTAGTTTCTACGAGTTGCGTAGGAATGGGTGACTTCGTGAACGGTTCGTTCCAACTGTTGATGAGCCGCATCTTCCGAAACGGACCAATGGCTTTCCAACTTTTGTTGCCAGGAATAATCGGGTAACAAAGCAAGGCTCTCTAGGGAATCAGAGGGAAGGGGATGGGGAGTGAAGGGTAATTTAGAGATTTCATAAACTGCGGGCTCCCGGTAAATGACGGGACGAGACTTTCTCCAATAGGGAGTAAAGACTTGAAAGGGTTTCCCAGTCCCGTTTTTCATTTCCCAGGGTTCCTGCAAAAGAGAAGAATTAAAGGATTCAGTCTCTACTCTGGCATCGTCCAAGGCTTCCTCAACCGACTCCTGGGTTGCGATGCTGTATGGATCATAAGTACGACTGTAAAAAACCTTGTCTGCATAACTCTCTTGGGCCAAGAGAGGAAGAATCTCCGCAGCCTTTCCCTTTTTTAGAATGAGTTGCCCACCCAAACTTTTTATTTCTTTTGCCAAGCTTTGTAAGGCATGATGAAGCCACCATCGAGACGATGCCCCTGGGCTCCATTGTCCTCCTTCTTCTGAATCCCAAATGAAAACGGGAATGATTTTCTGTCCGGCAAGCATGGCAGCATGCAGGCAGGGGTGATCTCTTAAACGAAGGTCCTTGCGGAACCAAACGATGATAGGAGATGCAGAATTGCTTGAAATTTCTGAAATCACGAGTTCAGTCTAAGCTGCGACAGACCTGAGTCTACTTTAAAGATTTGCCCAGTGATGGAAGCTGCAGATTCAGAATGGAGGAAGCAAATGGTAGAAGCAATTTCGCCGACTGAAGGAATCTTTTTCAAAGGATGACGCTCTTCAATCATTGGAATCATCTTATCTCCCCCAACCATTGCCAGTCCCATTTCCGTGGGGGTGAGAGTGGGAGCAACCACATTAACCCTTACTTTGGGTGCGAGATCGGCTGCCAGAGCGATGGCAAATCCCTCGAGTCCCGATTTTGCCGCAGAAATTGCACAGTGGTTCGGAAGCCCGGTACGGGCAGCGACCGATGAAAGAAGAGCGATGGAACCTTCTAGGCGGGGCATCAGGGATTGAATCAAAGTGAATGCGTCTAGGACACTGGTTTTGTATGCATCCAGCATTTGTTCTTTTCTCAACCGCTTAACTGGTCCAAGGATTACCTTGCCCGGACAAAAAGTAAGGGCGTTGATCTTCTCCGGTAACTGATCCATAAATGAATCTGGATTTTCGGCATCCCCCTGAATCCAGGTACACCCTTCGGGGGCGTTTTCAGGTTTGTTTCGGGCAAGTGCGTACACTTGATGGCCCGCATCCATTGAAAGATCCAAAAGCGATCTTCCGATTCCCCGGGAAGCTCCTACAATAAGGTGATTAATTTGGTCTGATTTATTTATAGATTCCACGAATATAGATCGTGTTGCAGTCTTTATTGGATCAAGTTTTTAATGACAAAGCTTGCCTTTTTGAATAATGTAACAATATTCAAATGGAGATGGAAAAACATGGAGGCAAACGAATGGGAGCCGGGCGACCCAAAGGTACAAACCACTACGGAGAACCCACGCAACCAGTACGTATTCCGATCAGTAAGATTGATCGGGTGCTTCGTTTTGTACGTGAACGAGAGGATGAACTTCCCCTTTACGGCCACTCGGTTCCTGCAGGCTTTCCATCTCCTGCAGATGATTATGCCGAGGGTGCGCTTGATTTAAACTCCCACCTAGTTCGTGAGCCTACTGCTACTTTTTTTGTAAGAGCCCGTGGAGATTCCATGATTGGAGCCGGTATCCATGACGGAGACCTTCTAGTTGTTGATCGTAGTTTGGAGGCTTCAGATGGAAAAGTGGTGATTGTATCGATCAACGGTGAACTTACGGTCAAACGCCTTCGTCAGACGAAGCAAAAATCATGGCTTACGCCCGAAAACCCCGACTACCCCTCGATTAATTTTCAGGAACAAGATGATACCCATTTGTGGGGAGTGGTTACTAATGTGATCCATTCCTTGTGATTGCCCTGGCGGACTGTAATAATTTTTACGTTTCCTGCGAGCGAGTCTTTCGTCCCTCTCTGGAGGGCCGTCCGGTCATTGTTCTCTCCAATAACGATGGCTGCGCGGTCGCCAGGTCCAACGAGGCTAAAGCGATTGGAATCCCGATGGGTGCTCCTTTTCATCAAATCAAAAAACTTTGCGAATACAATGGGGTGGTGGTCCTTTCTTCCAATTACGAACTGTATGGGGATATGTCCCGCCGGGTAGTTTCGGTCCTGGCCCGTTTTGCCCCTGAGCTTGAGGTCTACTCCATTGATGAATCTTTTCTCAATCTTACCGGCGTGCCTAACCCTTTGTCGTTGAGTATGCATATCCGTGATCAAGTCAAGCGATGGACTGGAATTCCGATTTCGATCGGGCTGGGAGCAACCAAGACTTTGTCTAAGGCCGGAAACCGCTTGGCGAAGAAAATGAAGAAGGGCTGTTTAATCCTCAATGCAACCGATGAGTCCGCACTGAATGGAGTCGCAATTGAAGATGTCTGGGGGGTAGGGCGTCGATTAAGCATCCGACTTCGAAGAATTGGGGTCCGTAATGCTTGGCATTTTGCCCAGGCTCCTTCCGCCTCGATCCGGGCGATCGGGGGAGTTACGCTGGAGCGCACCCAGCGTGAACTTAGCGGAATACCTTGTTTGGAGATGGAGGAAGTTAGTTCACCCCGAAAGAATACTTGCTGTTCCCGTTCCTTTGGAAAGCCAGTTACCGACTTTCAGGAAATGGAAGAAGCGGTGGCCAACTATGCGATCCGTGCGACCCGTAAAATTCGTAGTGAGGGCTCGCTGGCCGCCGGTCTTCAGGTCTTTATTATGACCAATCGATTTCGGGAGGATCAAGCCCAGTATTCGAATGCACGGACTCTGGCCTTAGATGAGCCAACCGATGATCCTATCCGGATTGTACAAAATGCGAAGCGTTTGCTTCATAATATTTACCGATCTGGTTTTGCTTACAAGAAGGCCGGCGTGATCCTGCTAGATTTGGCCCCGGCTTCTTTTCGCCAGGGCTTATTATTTGAAGAGTATCAAAACCCGCGTCGCCGGGAATTTGTGGATGCGGTTGAAGAAGTTGCCGGGCGGTACCGAGCGGGTGGAGCTTTTTGGGGAGGACAAGGAATTGGAAAGCAATGGCAAATGCGCCGGGAAATGCGTACGCCCGGCTACACTACCAACTGGGATGATATTCCAGTCGTTAGGTAAAATGAAACTTCGCCTCATCCATCAGTAATGTTGAGGTAATATTCTTTTTCGCACGCTTGACCAGAAAACCTACTTGCCTCTTTTCATGTCTGCTTTAGGGAACTGATTTATCTGGGCTTAGCAGCTAAGTCGAAGCATGCCATCTGTTCCCCGTTACGGGCAATCAAGTAGCCATTTACCAGTGCTGGACCGTTCCAGCATCTTGCGTCATTGAGCAAAGGGCCCGAATAAATTTCGTGAAATGCATCAGGATTGAGCTCGATCACCGAGAGCACGCCAGTGCTCCCAAGAAGTAAAATTTTGTCATGGCAAGCCAGCACCCGACCGTATCCATATTTTTTTCCGCGCCACATGAGTTTCCCGGACTTAGCTTCCAGGCAGACCAGAAGATTTTCACTAAGTCCATAAAGGTATCCGTTCTTGAATACAGGATTGGAGAATTTTGCCTTTAAATTCTTCGATTTCCAGTTCGACTCGACGGTGTAGTTCGCCAAACTCGTGCCTGGTTGAATGGTGAAGCACTCGGCTCCTTTCCCGTAACCTGCAGCCAGAAGCAGGGAGTTATTGGATAAAGCGACAGGTTGGGCAATCTGAACATTGTTCAAAAAAATCTTCCATGGTTTTTCCCATAATGTCTTTCCGTCTTCAGGATCCAACCCGACAACCTTTCCCTCAACTGCTGCGACCAGATGTTCTTCCCCATGCAACTCGATTATGGTGGGAGAGAGATAAACACCCCGGCCAGTTAATTTCGAAGCCCATACTAATTTTCCAGTTTGGGAGGAGTATGCTTGAACCGCTGAATCCTCTCCACCGAGGTTAAGAATGACCAAATCCTTCCAAATTAAGGGCGCACCAGCAAGTCCCCAATCCGGAAAGTCAAAGCCTTCCTCAATGGTTTGAATATCCCAAATTACCCTGCCGTTCTCCACTTCAAGACAACTTAATCTTCCATTTGAAAAGAGAGTGAATACTTTTCCACCGAATATCGTAGGAGTCGAGCGAGGGCCTTCCCCGCTCATCATATCATCCCATCTGGTTTTTTCACTTACCTGCCAAGCAACCTTTCCATCCTGAAAGTTTCGTGCTACGAGAACTTCGAAGTTTCCTTGTTGTTCTAGGGTTAGGATTAGATTCCCTTTGGTTACAATCGAGGAGTGACCAGCACCGCAACTTACTTGCCAGCACAATGAAGGAGCTTGAGATAGATTGAGGGGTGGATTTTGTTTGGATGCATCCCCATTCCTCTCGGGTCCACGGAACTGATTCCAATCCTGGGTGATTTCACGGAAAGAGGTAGTTTTGACCCTATTGGTTTTTGGGGCAGGCGGGTTTTTTTTAAGACCCACATGTGGAATCATTCCACCTCTCATCTCCATCTTTACACATCCGGTGGATGCAGAGAAAATGGCAGTTAGGGTAAGAAGAATACCAAAGTGAAAAGCAAAAGGGGAATCAGCTTTCAATCGCTTCTTCGATTGCCTTGATCAATTTTTTTGAGGATGGCGAAGTCATGCTTCCAAATCTTTCAATGGGCTGTCCATCTTTTCCAATCAGTATTTTACCAAAGTTCCACTTAATATTTCCTTTCAGTGGCCCCTTTTCCCCGATAATCGCTTCGTAAAGCGGATGCCGATTCGGTCCATTTACTTCGATTTTAGAATACATGGGAAAAGTTACTCCAAATTTGGAGGAACAAAAGGAAAGGATTTCAGATTCTGATCCAGGTTCTTGTCCACCGAATTGATTGCATGGGAAACCACATACAACCAAGCCCTGATCTTTGTATTGTTTATAGAGCTCCTCTAAGCCCTTGTACTGGCGGGTAAAGCCACAGCGAGATGCAACGTTCACCATTAGGATTACTTTCCCTTTGTGATCCGAAAGCGAAGTACTTTCTCCGTCAATGGATATAAGTTTATGTTCATAAAGGGATGGGGAAGCAGATAGGCTCATAGATAAGATAGGGATGAGGGTAAAAAGGTATAATTTCATAACTTACTTTATTTTTCTTTTTTGGGATTTGTTTTTTTTTGGATGGGAAGGTGAATTTCAGAGCGTTTCAAAAGCCCAGGTACAAAAGGTCCATTCCAATAAACTCCGTAGGTTTCACCCGCCTTTTCAAAATTTTTGTTTTCTGTAAGCCAATGGTATAATTTTTTTTCATTTTCCAGAAATCGAGCTTTCGTGTAGCCGCCCCGGATTCCGATTGCGATCACCTTTAGGGTAGGTACCGACTTAATTTTAACTTCTTTGGAGTCAATGAATTTCTTATCAATGTCATCAGCACCTACGAAAAACCTCATTTTGCCGGGGGTAATATCAGCTTCTACTGGGGTTGTCATCGCAATATCATTGTTACTGATATACCTGAAGAGCTTACGAAAGAGCCCATTATTCTCGTCAAAGTAAGAAACCTTGGAAGATGCCTCGAGTGCGATTCTCTCGGGCAAATTCAATATTTTGATGATTCCGACAGGGGTTTTTTCGTGCATAGCTTCGTATCCAAATGAGTAAACCGAAGATGTTATCCAAACGAGAATAAAAAAATAGAACTTCATTTTAAAATTATAGCGATGAGCAGGAGGAACTAGATCACATTATGGGATGTATCGCATCCATTGTAAATCAACGAAAAAGGGATCAAAGGTTTTTAAATGTTATGATTCACGGATTACCCGAAAGGTAAGGTTTATCCTTGGCTCAATCGGTAATGCAGTTCTAGGGATTTCATGCATCCAATGGTGTTGAGTGGATCCGTGCATCAATAAAAAGCTACCATTTTGAAGTAAGATGTCATGCTTTAGACCATTCTCTTTGAATTGCTTGTGCCGTAATTTAAATTTTCTTTGTGCTCCCAGACTAACCGATCCGATGACTGGGTTTAGGCCAAGTTCTTTTTCATCATCACTATGCCAAGCCACCCGGTCTTTACCATCACGATAATAATTGATCAGAACCGAATTGTAAGTGGTATTTGAAACTTGTTCGATGGCGGATTTTATGGTGAGCAGGTCTTTGGTCCAAGGTTTTGCTTCCATTTCAATCCCTGAATAGGCGTATCGGATTCCGGGTTCCCCATGCCAGGATTCCAAACGGGGAACTAAACTTTCCTTTCCATAGAACCTTATTTTATTTTGTTTCCATGGGATTTGTTCAATTAGTGACCGCAATAATAAATTTGCTTCACTAGCCGAGAAAAAACGGGGCCAATAATTAATTTTTGCATCGGGCAGATCGAAAGCTTGGGCTTCGGGTCCGGGAAATAAATCGGTTTGAAGTGCCATAGTTTCAAACTTATCGCTTACCCCTTAAACTTCCAAGCCTTGAAGTTACGATTAGCTTTTAATTCATCCAAATATCCCTATGCTGATAGAATGAGAGTTGTAATTATCGGAGCGGGTATTTCAGGTTGCGTTTGTGCTTGGAGGTTAGCACAGGAAGGTCATTCCGTCACTCTTGTCGAAAAAGGTCGCGGGGTGGGTGGGCGCATGGCAACCCGGCGAATGGAGGGAGCCCGAATCGACCATGGAGCCCAATTTTTTACGGCCCGCGATCCGAGAATGGAAAGCCTAATTGAAAAGTGGCAACATGAGGGTACGGTACTGCCATGGTATGATCGGGTTCCAGGAAGAGAGGATTTATCTGGTCGAATCCGGTTTCGTGGTCTGGATGGTATCACTGCACCGGCTAAGTCCCTGGCCCAGTCTTTTGATGTGGAAACCGGATTCTTTGTGAGTCACATCAAAAGGAATCATGGTATCTGGACTGTAACGGAAAAAGATGGGAATCAATTCGAGTGTGAACATCTTGTGATCACCATGCCATCGGTTCAACTTCTTGAGCTTTTTGACCGCAGTGATTACCAACTCGATCCAGAAACGATGGAGCGACTTGGTGCCATCCGTCATACCCGGTGCCTGGCAGTACTTGGCATTTTAGATCAACCATCCAGCCTTTTGGCTCCTGGAACCATCACCCATCCGGTTGCAGAGATTGATTGGCTCTCCGATAACCAAGTTAAAGGAATATCTCCGATTCCTGCCTGTACGATTCATGCCTCGGATAAGTATAGCCAGAAGCACTGGGACTCACCGGATGAAGACCGGATTCCTTATTTGGTTTCAGTTGCGGAGGATTGTTTGAAGGCAAGGATCAAATCTTGGTCCTCTCACCGCTGGGGTTTTGCCAAGCCGATTGTAACTTTTGGTGCGAGTCATTGGCATGGCTCGGAAGAAAAACTTACCTTGGCTGGTGACGGATTCGGTGGCGAGAGAATTGAAAATGCCGCCCTTTCCGGCTGGGAGGCTGCAGACTCCATTCTTAGAATTTGAACTGGTATCCGATTTCCAGGTTTCCTCCATTCTCCACATCTCTTTCATCTCGACTAGTCGGAGTTTCTAACTCTACTTCACCCGCAAAATCAAAGCCGGCACCGGCGAAGATTGCGTGCTTTTCGCCTAGGTTATACTGGAGGTTTGCAAAGAGTCGATAGGAACGAAAGCGAAAGTCCCGTTTTTCCAGATTACCCCCATAAAGTGCTTCCGTGTGCCAGCGATTTCCGGTGAATTGACCTCCGAGGTTTAAATCCCAGTGCTCAGATAGTTCATAATTGTATCGAATAATTGGACCCGCAAAGACTAAAGTGGACCGTGCGGATGGTTCCCAGATGAAGCCAAGGGCGGGCAATAATAAATCGTCTCCGATACCGGTAGTATAGACTGCGCCAAAAATCCATTGCAGGTTATCCTTTTGCTCCCATTTGATTCCGGCAATGGTAAGGTAATTGAAAGCGTCCCCGTTGGTGTTTTCAAAATCACCGGCAAGGTTAGGATTAAATAAAAGAAGCCAATCTATGTTTTCCGAATATTTTCTGCTTAAGAAAAGGGCAAGATCGAGGGAATGCAATTGATCCTCGAGAAAGGGGTAAGCAAGGAGGTTGGAAATATCAAGCTTGGTAGATTGGTAGCGAATTCCTGCAGCTATGGTCCAATCATCTTTTTGGGAATAGAAGAATGGTGTCCGGATTTCCCACTGATCATAACTAATATCTGCATTTATGCCTTTGATTTCACGGTCGGAAGAGTTTTCATAGGCAAACCGAATACCGGCCAATTCTGACATTCCTTCTTGTCCAAGTAAAATCTGGGAGAGGGTGGAAAGCAAGATTAGGAGAAGGGAAGATGTTTTGATCATTCTTACTTGATAATTCCTTCGCTCAAGGGGGTCAAGGGGAGGTTGCATCTGCGAGTAATTTTCACTATAAATGAAACCGTGTACAGCATCGTTCAAAATCAAACCTTAGCGGTAAACCGTGAAACTTTGTGGGAATTTGTTTCGGTTCCCCAAAATTTAAATCAAATCACACCTCCTGAAATGGCATTCCGGATTTTGGGCGAATTCCCGGAAAAGATATACCCCGGTCTTTTGCTTGAATACCGGGTGAAAATTCCTGTACTTGGTTGGACCCCATGGCTTACGGAAATCAAATATGTTGTGGACGGTTTCTCATTTATGGACGAGCAACGGGTTGGTCCCTATAAACTTTGGTTGCATACTCACCGTTTGGAAGAAGTGGAGGGCGGAACCAAGATGACCGATGAAATCAGGTATCAAATCCCATTTGGTCCATTTGGCAAAGTTGCTCATTCCTTGTTTGTGCGAAAAACTTTGAAAAAAATATTCAATTTTCGAAGGACAAGGTTGAAAGAAATTTTCGGGTAAAGAAATGTTTCAAAAGTTTCTCCATTCTTTCATGACTCAAAAATGGGAGAATTTACTCTTCCTTCACTGGCCGGTTTCCAAAGAGTCGCTTGAATCAACCATTCCAAAAAGTCTAGAAATCGATTTGTTTGAAGGTGAGGCTTGGCTGAGTGTTGTTGGCTTTCGCCTGAGTGAACTTCAGATAAAGCCGTTTGTGCAAATACCATGGAGGGATTTTAGTGAACTTAACCTACGAACTTATGTAAGGGATCAGGCGGGAAGGAGAGGGGTATGGTTTTATTCTCTGGATTCATCGGATTTACTTGCAGTAGCAGGGGCACGCTTGTTGTACGGTCTTAATTACCGTTATGCATCGATCGATTGTAACCAAAAGAATGACTTTATTGAATATAATTCTGAGACTAAATTAAAGCGGGGGGGAATTAAGGGAAGTATTTCTTCGTGCATCTCAGCCGTGAAAATGGAGGGGGAAATGGCAAAGGCAGGAACCCTGGATTATTTCCTTTTGGAACGCTACCGGTTTTGGTCTAAGCAAACATTCCGCGGGAAACTTTCAAGTGCCCAAGTCCGACACCGTCCTTATGACGCGGTCTGCCTAGATCAAGCGGATTATCAGGGCGAGCTATTCTCTTGTCAGGGTTTCCAGGAACCCAATGATGACCCCCATTTAATCCATTATTGCAAGGGCTTCAAAGTGGAAGCCTCCGCACCCTATTGGGCGTTCGGAATCGCCGGCCATGCGAACCACAAATAGGTAGTATCGTTCATTCGATTGTACCCGTAAGTCATTTGCTCACGTAGTTCTTTGATAGAATCATTCTTGTGACCTCGAACCATGGAGTCCTCAATCAGATCCCATAAAAATATGTCTTGCTCAAGACCTTTTCCCACAATGGTTTTCCGATCAATTACAGACGCCAATGATTTAAAATTATTTTCACTCATCTTGGCACTGGTAACTGCAAGGGTACAGCCTGGTACAGTATCTTTAAGCAGTTCCAAATGAAACTCTCCATCCGCAGACCTAGGGGCTAGCAAATTTGCTAAGCAGTACATGTTAGCGTCGTATTCCGCAAACTCCACGCATCTTTCCGTGATCGGTCCATCAAAAAAATGTCCACAACGAACTTTTCCATTGGAAGAAAAGTAAGCATGCTCCGCACCCCACCATTTGGTGCGTAATAAACCAGCTCCATGGTATCTAAGCTTTTCATCTTCAATTAATCTTTCGGAGTCTAAGTCGCGAAAGGATGAACGCATGATCTTCAACTGATCCCGACAAAGATAAAAAAGTCTGCGGGCGTCTCCAACCGTGGCTTGGTCTGCCCTGAGCCGATCGGAAAAGAAAGCAAGGGAAGGCATGGATGACAGAGCACTGCGAAGAACGGAACGGGAAGCAGGAGATTCTCCTTGGAGACCATGATCAAGTGTCTTGTGGACACTTTGAGTGAATGAGTCGTGAGAACGTAACTGATTTTGCAATTCTGAAAAATCACCCGATGCTGCACGAGAATCTCCCGAGACTAGCGGAAGTAATCGAATGAGGTTCTCGTAATTGGAAACAATGTCGTCTTTCAGGACAGAATTTTTTAAGTCTGACATATCAACACTGCCACCTCCACCCGTGTAGCGATCGGTAAATGAAGAAAAGGTATCCCTGAGAGTTTCGATCTCCTTGCTTCCAAGAAATGGATCCAAATTTATCTTGGGTTGACAATGTTCGACCACTCGCTTGCGAACCTCATGTCCGAGTTTGGAAGGTTTTGCGGTCAAGGAAAGGGACGCGAAATCATCAAGGGCTTCAGTCAAAACATTCTGAGCTTCTTCATCTTCCTCGATGAGCGCCTCAAACAACAAAGATTCCTCTTTGGGGAGGACTCCTAATGTATAATCAAGTGCTTGTTGTTTGAGGGATTGCAAAACAGAAATTTATTCTATGATTAGAGGCGAAATTCTCAAGCAAAGAACCGAGCTTTTCCATTTGTTTGACTCAGATATGTATCTAAATTTCATGATTTATTTTAAATTCGGAGGTTGGACAGTGAGTTGCGTAACTTTTCGATACCAAGCCGAATACGTGACTTTACAGTACCGAGTGAAAGGTCTAAATGATCAGAAATTTCCACATGATTTAATCCTTTAAAGTAGGAGAGTTCCAAAACCTTTCTTTGTTCTTCTGGCAAATCTTTAAATGCGGACCTCAAGTGGGACCGCTCATCACTTTGTGTTGCTCCTTCGGCCCCATCCACCAAGTTGAAATCAGGTTTTTGAGCTAAAGTATCATCCGATTCTCCACGATCAAGCCGGCGTTTTCGAGATCGGTAGCGGTCAATACTTCGATTTCGGGTAATGACCAATAACCAACTACTGAATTTTCCTTTGTCGGGAGCAAAAGATTCGGGCTTTCGCCAAAGATATGAAAATACATCCTGTATGACCTCTTCAGCTTCCCATCGATCCCCTAGGATTTCTAGAGAAAGCGAAAACATAGCACCAGCAAAACCATCATACAATTCACCAAAGGCGGAGGCGTCCCCATCCTTGATTCGATACCATATCTCATTTTTAATAATCGGCATACAATTCAACCACTTTTAAAGATTGTTTCTGACCATTAAGGGCGATACCCGCAAACGCTTTTTTCTAAAAACATAAAAACAAAGAGCATAAAACCCTTATTTCTGAGATGCGGAAGCGAAATTAAGATTTAATTTGGTGATCTTTGAGGTCTTGGAGATCAACAATTTCGAGTGCGGTTTGCTCACAAGCTTCAAGTTTTACCATCGGGGCGATTCCTGCCTCCAGTGCTTCTTGCCAACGGGCAGCACAAATGCACCAACAGTCTCCACTCTTAAGGCCCGGGAAACTATATTCTGGTCGAGGGGAAGAAAGATCATTTCCCATAGCCTGACTAAATGCAAGGAACTCATCTGACATGTGGGCACAAATAACATGCCTACCCCCATCGCTAGGTTCAGTTTCACAAATTCCGTTTCGGAACCAACCCGTTTTGGATCGGTTGCAGCAAGGATGTAAAGCTTCGCCCAGGACATTTTTTGGGCTTTTTTCGGATAAGGTTGAAATCATAAATTTAATTGAACCCCTGTTTGCCTTCTCCTCAAGCAAGAAAAAGATTTATTGCGTGACCGATCCAAAAAAAATGACAGGTTAAAGGAATATGGCCGATCTACTTTCAAGTTTTTCCGGATGGCTCTGGGGCAATCTTCTATACCTGCTTCTTGGAGGGGGTGCTTTTTTCATGATCTTTTCCCGCTTTTATCCATTCCGTTATTTAGGGCATGGTTTGGCTTTGCTTTTGGGGAGACACCAAGAAAAAGATGCACCTGGAGAAGTTAGCCACTTTCGGGCTCTTTGCAGCGCCTTGTCCGGGACGGTTGGGATGGGGAATGTGGCCGGTGTTGCCCTCGCAGTTACCCAAGGTGGACCCGGGGCAATATTCTGGATGTGGCTTTGTGCCCTGTTGGGTATGGCCACGAAGTTCTACACCTGCTCTCTTGCTGTAATGTACCGCGGTAAAGATGGAGATGGAGTGGAGCAGGGCGGGCCAATGTATTTCATTCGGGAAGGTCTAGGCGAAAAGTGGAAACCACTTGGTCTCTTTTTTGCTGCTTGCGGAATGTTTGGATGTCTGCCTCTTTTGCAATCAAATCAACTTACCCAGATTGTACGCTCGATGTTTTTTGAACCGCAGGGCTGGTTCATGAGTTCAGATACAATGGTGCAGACCGGAAATGCTCTGTTCGGACTTCTGCTTGCCACCCTCGTGGGTCTGGTGGTAGTTGGGGGAATTCGCCGAATTGGGTCGGTGGCAGCCCGCCTGGTTCCCCTAATGATTATACTATACACCGGGGCCTCGCTATTCATTCTTCTGCTTTATGCTGAACGCATACTTCCCGCCTTTGCGGTCATTTTATCGGACGCCTTTACCGGGCGGGCGGTGGCGGGTGGGGCACTTGGAATGGTGATTGTGACCGGGGTTCGCCGGGCCGCTTTTTCAAATGAGGCAGGGATGGGTACGGAGGCGATGGCTCACGGAGCAGCTAAGACAAGTGAGCCAATCCGCGAGGGACTGGTAGCAATGTGGGGGCCGGTGATTGATACCTTGCTGATGTGTACTCTCACTGGCTTGGTTCTTTTGGTGACTGATTCCTGGCAATCGGCAGAAAAGGACGGGGTGCTTTTGACCACTTCAGCTTTTGAAAGTGCTTTACCTGGTACTGGTCCCTATCTTCTGCTGGTCGCGGTACTCTTTTTGAGTTTCTCCTCGATGATTGGTTTTTCCTACTATGTCGTGAAATGTGGGTGTTTTCTTTTCGGACCCAAAGCCCGCTTGCCCGTACTTGGGTTTTATTTGTCCACAATTGTAATTTCCGCCTTAGTTAAAATGGACTTGGTCATTAATTTTTTAGATATCGCTTTTGGACTCATGGCAATTCCGACGATTTTATCCTCGATATTATTAGCTCCGCATGTCAATCAAGCCACTCGAATTTATTTCAAAAAATTAACAAAAAACTAGTTTGTTCTTTTTTACCTAGCCAACTCAGCCTTGAAATCCTATTCGCCGTAAGGAATCCAGATGTTTTTTACTTCGGTGGATTGCCGTAGGAATTCCCTGCCTTGCCCTTGTTCGTTACTGGACCAGTTACGCTGGATACCGTGGTTTACCCAGGAACGTTTTAGGTTCGTGGCAGATGCCTTTTCAACTGCGGTGGAATGCCCGGATGATCCAAAGTACCAAACGGAGTCGACATCCATATGCCCCGAAAGAGCTTCGATGACATCCCCATGCTTTGCGGTGACCAGATTGACCACACCGCTTGGAATATCCGAGGTTTCAAAGACTTGATAGAGATCGGTTGCAGATAAAGGATAGGGCTCAGAGGGAACCACTACACATGTATTTCCCATGGCAAGGGCAGGAGCGATTAGTGAGATTAATCCAAGGAGGGGGGATTCGTCCGGACAAATCATACCGATTGTTCCCACGGGTTCATTCATGGCAAGGGCGATGCCGCGAATGGGGACACCGTGAGCAGAACCATCATATTTGTCGGCCCACGCTGCATAAGTAAATAAACGATCGATGGCAGCTGTCACTTCCTCCAGAGCAATCTTTTTTTCGCATCCGGTCATACTAAAAATACGGTCAGTAAATTCATTTTTTCGAGCAGATAGGTTCTCTCCGAGGTAGTACAGGATCTGAGCGCGTAGATGGGCGAATGCTTTCCCCCAACCTTGAGCATTGGCTGCGGCTTCAACGGCATTGCGGATATCTTTTCGATTTCCCTGTCCAACCTGACCGATTAGTTTTCCTTCCGTTGAAAAAACCGGGCTGGAATATCCACTGTCTGGTCGGGTTTGTTTACCCCCAATAAAAAGTTTTGATGTCCGGTCAATCCCTTGGTAATCAGGTTCTGGATTTCCGGTAAGAGCCCCAACTTTAACAAGTTTCTTGGAGGGAGCATGGATGGGGCGGGTGTAAGCATAGAGTCCTTCCTTCCCTCCTTCTCGACCAAAGCCGCTTTCCCTTCTTCCTCCAAAGCCGGCAGCAGCATCAAATTGATTGGTCGAATTAATCCAAGCAACTCCGCAAACCAGTTGCGGTGCAATATCTAGAGCCAAGTTGATATTCTCGGTCCAGATCGAGGCCGCCAATCCATATCGGGTATTATTGGCCAGAGCGACCGCTTCGGCGGGGGTGCGAAAAGTGGAACCAACCAGGACAGGACCAAAAATTTCCTCCTGCATTAATCGACATGCCGGATCAACTTCAGTGATAAGAGTGGGGGAATAAAAACTGCCGCTATCAGGTAATTCAGCCGGACAACGGTATCGGGTACCGCCTTCCTTTAAGCCATCATCCACAATTTGAGTAATGGATTCGAGTTGTTTTGGATCCACGATTGCCCCCACATCGGTCGACTTGTCCATGGGGTCACCGATTCGTAACTTGTTCATTCTCTCAATTAATTTACGATGAAAAATATCCGCCACCCCTTCCTGAACAAACAGCCGGGAACCGGCACAGCAAACTTGACCTTGATTAAACCAGATTGCGTCCACCAGGCCTTCGACTGCACTGTCGAGGTCGGCATCGTCAAAAACGAGATAGGGAGATTTCCCACCAAGTTCGAGAGTAATTTCTTTTCCTTGTCCGGCAATGGCCTCCCTGATTTTCCGTCCCACCGCGGTTGAGCCAGTAAAGGCAACTTTATCTATACCTTCATGAGTCACGAGTTTTTCTCCAACCCGTCCATCTCCAGTTATCAGATTTACCACTCCGTTGGGAATACCAGCCTCTATGCAAATTTCCGCAAATAAAAGAGCGGTGAGAGAAGTAAATTCCGCAGGCTTTAGGACCACGGTATTTCCCATGGCAATAGCAGGAGCAATTTTCCAGGCGAGCATGAGGAGTGGAAAGTTCCAGGGTATGACCTGCCCGGCAACCCCGATTGCCCGCTGATCGGACATTTCCTGGTCCATGAGTTGGGCGGCACCAGCATGATAATAAAAATGCCGGGCGACCAATGGAATATCAATATCCCGGCTTTCTCGGATTGGTTTTCCATTGTCTAGGGTTTCCAGAACCGCGAATAAACGCGAGTGCTTTTGAATTAAACGGGCAAGGGCATAAAGATATTTTGCCCGTTTGGGTCCACCTATTTCTTCCCATTGAGGCTGAGATTGTCGGGCGGCATTAACCGCTGCATCAATATCCTCACTACTTGCTTGGCAAATTTTAGCGAGAAGTTTTCCATTTGCCGGGTTTCTGGTTTCAAAAAACTCTTTCCCATCTGGAATCAGGATGGAGCCGTTGATGTAAAGCCCCATTTCTCCAGAATGTTTTTTAATCCAGTCCATAGCTTGTTCGCCATTTTCAGGAGCGTTTCCATAATCCATCGTTTCTAAAATTTCCTTAACTTTCATTCCTTATCCCATTGCGTGTCGATAATTAGCCGAGTAGTGCCCGGTTACAAAATGCTCAAGTTGACGCTCAATATCCCCGAGAAGACTGGATGCACCGAAACGGAAAAGGTCGGGGCTGAGCCAGCGGTTTCCTAATTCTTCTTTGATAAGAGTTAGGTAGGTCAAGGCGTCCTTTGCTTTGGAAATTCCACCTGCTGGCTTATAACCAACTTTGTAACCGGTTCGATCGTGGTAATCCCGGATTTGCCGAATCATGATTAGGCTAATCGGCAAGGTGGCATTGACGCTTTCCTTACCGGTTGAAGTCTTGATAAAATCTGCTCCAGCCATCATGCAGATCATTGAAGCCCGGGCGACATTACGCAGAGTTCCTAACTCACCGGTAGCTAGAATCGCTTTTACATGGGCTTCTCCGCAAGCTTCACGAAAGGCTTTCATTTCATCGTATAGGGCCTGCCAATTTTGGGTCAGAACATGGCGGCGGGAAATTACGATATCGATTTCTTGAGCGCCCGCTTGCACGGATTCACCAATTTCCGCCAACCTAAGGGGGAAGGGAGAAAGCCCGGCCGGGAAACCAGTGGATACTGCAGCAACCGGAATACCACTGCCTTTAAGGGCTGAGACTGCTGCTGCTATCATATCATGATATACGCAAATGGCTCCGGTGGTAATGGCGCCTGGCTCCAATTCCAAGTTTTCCAAGAGGTCGGCCCGAATTGGAAATTTCGCTTTTTGACAAAGCCTGCGAACCCGACTCTCGGTGTCGTCCCCGGATAAGGTGGTTAGGTCAATGCAAGTAATCGCTTTTAGTAACCAAGCCGCTTGGTTGGATTTTTTGATCGAACGCCTGCCCGGTAAGCTCTTGCATCTCCTTTCAATCGCGGAGGTATTTGCTTGAACTGCAAGAATCCAGTCAAGGTCAAGTTCGGTACCGGGGTTTCGGGCAAGTTCGTCTATGTGATTTGCGGAGTTCATTAAAAAGGGATTTGGATACTTGAAAGATTTTGCTTTTCTGGCAAGGCTTGATCTTTTTCCATAAGCAGGTCAATCTTAGAGAACATGAGTGAACTTTTGAAAAAAGCCCGGGCGGTTCGGGAAAATGCATACGCTCCATACTCCAAGTTTAAAGTAGGTGCTGCCATCCGTACCACCAGTGGGGGTGAATTTATTGGCTGCAATGTGGAAAATGCAGCTTATCCCCAAGGTCTCTGTGCGGAAGCTGCTGCGATTGCTGCGATGATTACGGCGGGAGAAAAACATATTGAAGAAATTTGTATCGTAGCGGACAGTGAAAAACCGATCGCTCCCTGCGGAGGATGCCGTCAAAAATTGGCCGAATTTTCTACTCCTGAAACCGTGGTTACCCTTGCCGGCTTAGAGGGTGATTGTACACTGCATACCATTGGGGAATTACTACCCGATTCTTTTGGGCCCGATCATCTTCTACATCCATGAGTATTCCGGTTATTCTGGGAAAAGTGAGGGACAGGATATCTTTAAGCAAAGAGGAGTACAATGAGGTCTCTACGGGACTGGTTGATGGCTCAGTAAGTGACGCCCAAGCTGCTGCCTTTGCGATGGCAGTGTTCTTGAACGGATTAAATGAGGAAGGAAGGGTGGCACTAACCCTGGCAATGCGTGACTCCGGTAGAATTCAATCTTGGGACTTGCCAGGTCCGGTGGTGGACAAGCACTCCACCGGCGGAATCGGGGATAATGTTTCTTTGATCCTTGCTCCCATGCTGGTTGCATGTGGGGCCTATGTGCCCATGGTTTCTGGTCGGGGCCTCGGTCATACCGGAGGAACTTTGGATAAACTGGAAGCGATACCTGGGTACCGCACTCAAGTGGCAGGGGATGAATTCAGAAAGGTAGTTAGGGAGGTTGGCTGTGCAATTGTAGGAGCTGGGAAGGATATCGCTCCAGCAGATAAAAGACTGTATGCGATCCGGGACCTGACCGGAACCGTAGAGAGTGTGGATCTGATCACATCCTCGATTCTCTCCAAAAAACTAGCGGCTGGATTGGAGGCACTGGTTCTGGATGTAAAAGTAGGGAGTGGTTCTTTCATGCAAGACATAGAAGACGCTCGAAAATTGGCTCGTGCTTTAGTTTCAGTGGCAAGAGGTGCAGGTTGCCCGACCACCGCAATACTCACGGATATGAATCAAAGCCTCTCCAGTGCAGTCGGTAACGGGATGGAGGTGGCAACTGCTCTTAAAATCTTAAGGAATGAACCGGGGGAGGAACGATTGTTGGAGGTTACTTTATCTTTAGGGACAAACTTGCTGGTAGAATCTGGTCTTGCCAAAGATAGATCCGCGGCTCTTGAGCTTCTGAATCGATCATTGGACAGTGGAAAAGCCGCGGAAGTATTTGGTCGCATGGTTTTTTCTCTAGGGGGACCCCATGACTTTTTTGAGCGTTCCAAGGAATACCTGCCCGGGGCATCCAAAGTAGTTGAATTTCCTGCTTCCCGATCAGGCTACCTCCGGTGCGTAAATGCTCGGATGCTTGGTCAGGTGATCATTGCACTCGGGGGTGGCCGAACCCATGCCCATGATGTTTTGGATTTATCTGTCGGACTGGATCAAGCGATCCGAATCGGAGATCAAGTGAATCGGGGAGAACCCATTCTTCGAATTCATGCGTCCAGTGAAGGAGACATCGAACGCGCTCAAAATTTACTTATCAAGACTTTCGAGATATCAGAAAATCCGATTGAATTAAAACCCGTCATTCTAGAAACTATAACTCCTGACCTATGAGCCAGAATTTAACCATTATCGAACACCCTTTGGTCCAGCACAAATTAACCTTAATGAGACGAGAGGAAACCCCTGCATCAAGCTTTCGGCAACTTCTATGGGAAATTTCAATGTTGATGACTTATGAAATTACTCGGGATCTTCCCCTGCAGGAGGTCACGGTAAATACCCCGGTCTGCCAAACCAAGGCACCTTTATTAACCGGGAAGAAATTAGCCCTTGTCTCGATCATGCGTGCGGGGAATGGTCTACTGGATGGGATTCTTGAATTGATTCCAGCCGCCCGGGTTGGGTTTGTAGGTTTGTACCGGGATGAAGAGACCCTCGAGCCGGTAGAATACTACTGTAAAGTACCGGATCAGTTGGAAGACCGTCTGGTGATTGCGGTCGATCCGATGCTGGCTACCGGGAATTCTTCGGTGGCCGCAATTTCCCGCTTAAAGAAAGAAGGAGCCAAAGAAATTCGACTTCTTAGTTTAGTCGCCGCTCCTGAAGGAGTTACCTGTGTTCAAAAAGTACACCCGGATATTAGGATTTACACCGCATCCTTGGATGAAAGATTAAATGAAAATGGCTACATTGTTCCAGGTTTGGGGGATGCGGGTGACCGTATGTTTGGAACCGGTTAATCCATGAAAAAAAATTCTCTCCCATTTGATGGGTTCTGGCTCAGTCGAATTCCTGAGCAAGCAAACCACTCAAACTCGATAGTTGCTATGGGTTGCCCCTTGAATCGATGTTACTTTTTCCGAAAATCCAAAATTGAATTTTTATTTTGCGGTCTGGAAAGTATTTGAAAGCTAGTCTTGTAAGTCGGAGTGATAACCGATACTTTGGAAATCTTTTTTTCATCTGATGACAGCACTTTCTCCTGACCGTATTCGTAACTTGGCAATCATTGCCCATGTTGACCATGGCAAGACTACTTTAGTGGATCAATTGCTTAAGCAATCAGGATCTTTTCGCGAGAATCAGGTTTTAGATGACCGGGCGATGGATTCGATGGCACAGGAGAGGGAACGTGGAATCACCATCAAAGCAAAGAACACTTCAGTAAGGTGGGGGGAGTACCTCATTAATATTGTAGACACTCCAGGCCATGCTGATTTCGGTGGTGAGGTTGAGCGAGTGATGAAGATGGTGGATGGTGTCATGCTTGTAGTGGATGCTTACGAGGGACCTCAGGCCCAGACTCGGTTTGTTTTACAGAAAGCATTGGCTGCAGGCTTAAATCCGGTCGTTTTCGTTAATAAAATAGACCGGCCAAACGCCCGTCCAGAAGAGATGCAGGATGGAGTGCTGGAGCTTTTCTTGGAGTTGGAGGCAGGAGAGGACCAGTTTGACGCACCGTTTTTATACGGAAGTGCCAAAGAGGGCTTTGCCCGTGCTTCTTTAGAGGATGAAGGGTTGGATATGGAGCCTCTTTTTGAGGCAATTGTAGAATCTGTTCCTCCTCCAAATGTAGAAGCATCTGATGAATTTAGGATGTTGGTTTCAAATGTGGACTGGTCGGATTATGTTGGCAGGATCGGGATAGGCAAAGTGCTTTCAGGCCGTGTTAAAGTCGGGGATCCTATCTGGCGAATCAAAGAGGATACCAATCCGGTGAGGGGGAAAGTATCCAAAGTTTTTGAGTATTCTGCTCTTTCGACCAATGACGCGGCAGAAGGAGTCGCTGGAAATATTGTGGGAATCTCAGGGTTTGAGGAACTGGATATTGGGGAGACTCTTGCAAGTTCCGAGGATTCGGAAAGCCTTCCCTTTGTAGAGATTGATCCACCCACCGTGATGATGACTTTTTCGGTGAATGATGGCCCGATGGCAGGGAGGGAAGGGGAGCGAGTAACCTCCCGGGAAATTAGGGACCGTCTGATCCGCGAGGCCCGTACCAATATCTCGATCAAGTTTGAAGACACCGGAGAATCAACGGAATTTAGAGTCAATGCCCGTGGTGCGATGCAGGTCGCAGTGGTGGTTGAGGAAATGAGACGAGAAGGATTTGAGGTTTTGGTAAGCCGCCCCACGGTCATAAAAAAGAAAATTAATGGGAGGTCCCATGAACCTTTTGAAACTCTTTATCTTGAAGTACCGGACGAAGCCGTGGGCGGATGTATGCAATCACTTGCCAACCGAAAGGGAGTAGTCGAGTCCATTTCTGCGAATCGGGGGAGAACTCAATTGGAAGCAACCATACCCACGCGTGGATTGATTGGGTTTGAGTTTGAATTACTGAATTTGACTAGTGGTGAAGGAATTATGTCTCACTTATTTAAGGAATACAGGCCTGATTCAGGAGATATCCGTACCCGTCGCTCTGGCACCTTGGTCTCCATGGAAAAGGGAGAATCCATGACTTATGCCCTGCGCAATATAGAGACTCGTGGGAAATTGTTTGTTGGTGCGGGGGAAGAAGTCTACGAAGGAATGATCGTTGGAGAAAACCCCAGAACCGAGGATTTACCAGTTAATCCAACGAAAGCTAAGCATGTCACCAACCATAGGGCTGCGGGTAGCGATAAGACTGAGTCCCTAATCCCGGCAATCAAGTTCTCTCTTGAAAGAGCGATCGAATATATTGCACCGGATGAATTGGTGGAGGTAACTCCAAAAAGTATTCGTTTGCGCAAGCGCATTCTTGATTTTACCGAGAGAAAGCGGGACGCGAAAAGATCAAGTTCTTGACCTATGTGGATTTGCGAACAAAAAAAAACGATATAATTTTAATCCAAGTGTTGCTTCTCTTCAAACTATCTCTCCTTTTCAGTATGATTCTCCTTTCTTCCTGCGGGATGGGTACTCTGTATGGACCCTCTTATTATCAGGATACTGCCTTGGGAGAGGGGTTAAGTAGGGTTACTTTTCGTGGTGGTTACCATCCCGCGACCGGAGAGCTTTGCCTTCTGCGTTGTGCTGAGGTTTGCCTGGAACAGGGATTTTCCCATTTCGAAGTTGTAGATTCGGAAACGGGAAGTTCCTTGGAGAGTCGAGTGACTTTTTATCCCTTTGATCGTCATTACCCCTCTCGAGATCCATTCATGGATGACATTCCTTTCGTCGCCAAAACCATTCGCATGGTTAAAGAGAAGCCGAAAGAAAGCTTTGCCTACGATGCAAGAGAGATCCGATCTTCCTTGGGAAGAAAATATGAAATCAAATAAATACCAGCCTTCGGGCATTGACGGAGTAAACAAACCTGCGTTAGCTGAACAATTATGAGTAAAGAAATCGAAATAAATATACCGGATTTTATCCGTAATGGATTAATTTTGTGGTTGGTTGTAGTGATTCTGGTCTTGGCCGGCGTAGTCACCTCTTTCTACACGGTTCAAGCGGAGTCGCAGGGGGTTGTCCTAAGATTTGGAAAATATTTAAAGACAGTGGAGCCGGGTCTACGTTTTAAAATGCCCTTTGGGATCGATGAAGTTTATGTTCTTCCAGTACGCAGGCAACTCAAGCAAGAATATGGATTCGGCAGTACCGGAGCAACCAACCCCAGTCAATTTACCGAACGCCGTTCCCGAGAACGGGAGAAAAGCATGATGACAGGGGACCTAAATGCTGCAGAAGTCGAGTGGATTGTACAGTATCGCATCAGTGATCCTCGATTATATTTGTTTAATGTTTTGGACCCTGAAGGTACGCTGCGTTATGTGTCCGAGTCAGTAATGCGAACCGTGGTTGGAGACCGAACCGTGGACGAAGTCATTACTATCGGAAGGCAGGAAATTGAAGAGGAAGCCCGAAACCGTCTGGAAATCCTTGTAAAGAAATATGAGCTAGGAATCGGGATTGATCAAATTCAATTGCAGAATGTTAATCCACCCCCCCCCGTCCAGGCATCCTTTAATGAGGTAAATCAAGCTCAGCAAGAAAGGGAGCGAATGATCAACGAAGCAAATGGGGAGTACAATAAGGAAGTTCCCCGGTCCCGTGGAGTCGCGGACCAAAAGATCCAAGCTGCAGAAGGGTATGCTCTGAAGCGGGTAAACGAAGCTTTAGGGGATGTGGCCCGATTCGAGGCTCAGTTCACAGAGTTTAAAAAGGCCCCCAGCGTTACTCGCACCCGATTGTATTTGGAGACATTGAAGGAAGTGGTTCCCCAGATGGGAGAAAAGATTATCATTGATGAGGATGCTTCCCAAGTTCTGCCCCTACTACAATTGAATTCCCTCAAAGATGGAGGTTTATCACGATGAAGTTCCAAATTTTGCTCATTCCAATTGTCATTATTCTGTCAGTCATCGGTTTCTCTGTATGTTCTTACGTTGTTGAGGAGACCGACCAAGTCATTATCACTCAATTTGGCAAACCCGTTGGGAAGCCTGTGACCGAAGCGGGCTTGCACTTCAAGGTTCCATTTATTCAGGAAGTTAACCGAATTGAAAAACGTTTTCTTCCATGGGATGGGCCTTCCAATGAGATGTCTACCAAAGACAAAACTTATCTGATTATCGATACTTTCGCCCGCTGGAGAATCAGTGATCCAATGAAATACTTTCTCCGCTTACGAGACGAGAGAAGTGCGATTTCTCGTCTCAATGATATCTTAGGGAGTGAAACCCGAAATGCAGTTGCCAAACACGAGCTGATTGAGATTGTCCGCACTTCGAAAGACCGTGTGGCCAAGACCGATCAGGATTTGGTGAAAGGGATTGAAAATGTAGGGGCACTATATCCAATTAAAATAGGGCGTGAGAAAGTTGAACAGCAAATTTTTGAAAAAGCTGCGGAAAAGCTTTCTGGTTTTGGTATCGAGTTACTCGATGTTCGTTTCAAGCGAATTAATTACAATGAAACCGTGCGACTTCGAATATACGAGCGTATGGTAAGTGAACGGGAACAAATCGCCTCCCGTTTTCGCTCTGAGGGAGCTGGGGAAGCTGCAAAAATCATGGGAAAAAAAGAGCGCGATTTACAAGAAATTGAATCAGAGTCTTACAAATCTGTACAAGAAATTTACGGGGGTGCAGATGCCAAGGCATCTGCGATTTATGCAGAAGCTTATGACCAGAATCCGCAAGCCTCGGAATTCTATACTTTTCTTAAAACTTTGGAAACCTATCGAGAGGTTTTGGGCAATGATATGTCCCTGATTTTGACCACGGACTCCCCCTTATTTCGACTACTTAAGTCTCCGATGATATCATCCGATTCCAATAACTCAGACTGACGAATTGTTTCTTCTTTATTCTTAAATCCCAGTCCCTCGCCTTGATTTGTTTAGTTGAAGGGTGAGCGTTGCTTGGTTTATCAAGCCATACCTTGCGAGTTTTTGTCCAAATGTTTTGGGGAATATGTCCCATTGATGGAAAAACTCAGTCAATTTAAAATTTTGATCATGTTTTCTAGCCAAGGGACGGTTTTAAATTTTCCGATCTCAGCGGGTTTAATCCATTTGAATTCATCATGTTCCCAATCCAAGGAAATGTCTTTATCTTCAGAATCAAAAAGAAACCAATGACTTTCAAAAATAACTGCCGGTATTTCGCTGTAGAAAGGACCGGCCGATTTGAGAAGAGTGAGGGAAGCTCTGGTTTTCTGAGTTTCTTCTAAAATTTCTCGCAATGCCGTCTCCAAAGGTTGTTCATTTTCTTCACGATAACCCGAAATACAAGACCAGTATCCCTGAAAGCTTCCGACTAAAATGGACCGTTTCAAAATCAAAAACTTCCCTTGATGAACAAGGATAGAACTAATCACTCTTGTTAAAGGTTTTGCCGGGTTGGTAGGGGGAATGTTACTGGGTATTTCCATGTGAAGTCTCTCAAATAAGGATCAATTAGAACCGATTTGCAGTTCTCAAAGCTGAAATAATGTTATCACAACTTTTTGACCCTTGAAACAAAATCGGCTTCTAATGCATATATTTGTTCATAAATTAAATGTTTTATTTTGATCAAGTGGCGTAGTATAGTATGGATGTTATTGATTTAAACCAACCAAGCATGTGACATTTTTTTATTTAGCAAATCAAACACAGCACCAGTGGTACCCTCCTTGGTTCGATTACGAACTGGTTGCGGGAAACTCTGGAATCCAGATCATAACTTTCTTTTTTTGTATCCTGTTTTTCTGGTTGGTTGCCAAAAGCCTAAAGGCTTGGACCCAAAAAATATCCTCTTCTTCTAAACTTGGATCCAACCGGGCTGTCTTTTTTCAAGCCTTGGGAAAATCACTCCCTCTCCTTGGTATTTGGGGCGGGTTACGAGTAGGCGTGTATTTTATTTCTCTTGGTCCAGCCGGAAGCTTGGCTGAGAACTTAGTGGTCACAGGTTTAGAGGTTCTACTGGTAATTGCCTTGAGTTTTTTGGCCTACTATTTAGTGGATGTGCCCAGTTCCTGGCTCGGTAGACAGACTGAAAAGACAGAGAGTAAGTTTGATGATATGTTAGTACCGGTTGTCCGGAAAAGCTTGCGAGTGACCGTCGTTGTTTTTGGTATTGTCAGCATCGCCCAGGCACTGAGTGATAAACCAGTAAGTGCCTTGGTGGCAGGTTTAGGCTTAGGGGGTTTGGCATTTGCACTTGCTGCACAAGATACGATCAAAAATTTATTCGGATCTTTGGTCATTTTTACAGACAAGCCTTTTGCTCTCGGGGATCGCATCAACTACGATGGCCATGACGGAGTGATTGAAGAAGTTGGTTTACGTTCCACCCGATTGCGTCGTTTGGATGGACATTTAGTTACGGTTCCAAATGGAGAACTTGCTAATAAATCAATTCATAATATTGCCAAAAGACCTTTTATTCGACGGATTTTTACCATTGGAGTGACCTACGACACTACTCCAAATAAAGTGAGAGAAGCTAAGGCAATCCTTGAAGATATCCTCAAGGATCATGAGGGGCTAGATCCAGCAGGGGAAATGCTTCCGCGAGTTTATTTTAGTGATTTTTCTGCATATTCACTCGATTTTAAATGTATGTATTGGTTTTTCCCTGCCGCTTACTGGGATTTTTTAAAATTTAGTGAGTGGGTTAATATTGAAATTCTTCGCCGTTTTAATGAAGCGGGCATCGAATTTGCCTTTCCTACGCAAACCATTCAATTAAATCAAAATTCTTCGGTGGAAAGATCTGATAATCAAAACTTAGAGTCATGATTTGGTATCTGGTAAAACTTTTGGTTTCGGCACTAATCATTGTGCTTGTTTCTGAGGTTTCTAAGAAACTTCCTTTAATCGGAAGCTTGATAGCATCCATTCCTTTAATTTCGGTTCTTGGCATGATTTGGATGTATGGAGAAAAAGTAAATGTTTCCAAAATTGCCAGCCATGCAGAGGGGACTTTTTGGTATGTATTACCATCCTTACCAATGTTTTTAGTCCTCCCCTGGATGTTACGTAAAGGAATCAATTTCCCTATTTCTTTAACTGTTGGTGTTGCACTTACTGGGGTGCTTTATTTCATTATGGTAAAGGTTTTAACAAAATTTGGCTTAAATTTATAATTAGTATGGGAAATATCGGTCCGTTTTCCTCATATGGATTCCAACTCACCCTGAATTAGAGAGCTTTTTAAAGACTTAGTTTTATGTTGCCTAGGTGTCGTAACCAAAAAAAGTCATCCATAGTTAAAATTCTTTTTTCTCTTGAGTCTTGCTTTCACCATCGAGTCTCTCATTCTAATATTATCCAATAAAATTATATAAAAAATGAATAAAACATTTCTGCTGTTGTCTTGGGTAATCATTTCGCTCTTTGCCTATTGGTTTGGTAAGAAGCAAGGAATGAATCAAAATACCCCTGAAATTTCCTCGGGTTTGAGTCAAGGGATTGAAGCAAAGCAAGCTGTGAAGAGTACGGAGCAAGCCTCGGCAAATAAAGGAAGCAAATCAAAATTGACCGATTCAAAAGTCGAAATTTCTGATGATTCGGAAATGATTCAGGAGACCCGCGAGATTAAAATGATCAAACCTTCTGAAATAACTCCCTCTGAATATAGAAGTTCTTTCCGTGAAAGAATGGACTCGTCTAATCCTGTTGTACGTTTACAAGCATTCACCGAGCTCCTGCAGAATCCTACGGTTGATAATATTGCCACCGCAAAGGAAGCTTATGAAAAGTTACCGGAGGGGCCAGCACGATTCAGTGAGCTTAGGATGTTGAGCTTCAGTTGGGGGCAAAACGATCCACGAGCAGCTCTGGAATGGACCTCTAATCTTGATGGTTTTGAGAAAAGAATCGGTTCGGGTTCCGTGCTTGATTCTTGGGCTCGTTATGATTCGGATGGAGCGATTGAATGGGCCAATGAAAACTTCGAAGGGGAGGAGAATCCATATTATGTTGGAATCATAAGCGGGATGTCAGAATCAGACATCGGAGCAGCCACCGAATTGATGACCAGCCTTCCTTCTGGGCGGACGCGTGGCAGGGCTGCCTCCATATTGATTGAAAAAACATGGCAGATTGGCGAAGCTGCGGCGGTGCAGTTTGCAGGAAATTTACCGCAGGGATCGTTGCAAAACTATGCGTTCGGGGAAATTGGAAAAAAAATTGCCAAGGAGGATATGCAGCGCGCCGTTCAGTGGGTTGAAAGAATGGATGAGTCCGAAGTAAAGGTTCAGGTTAGTGAGGACGTAGCTGAGCGTTGGGCACGTAAAAGCCCAATTGAGGCCGCCGAATGGGTATCCCAAATGCCTGAGGGGGAAGCCCGCTCAGAAAGCATGGAAGAGGTGGTTACCCAGTGGGCTCGAAAGGATCCGACTGCCACTGCAGAGTGGCTTAATCAATTTCCCTCTGGAGAACTGATGGACGAACCCATTCAGAGGTTTGTTCGAGAGGTGGTTCGCAAGGATCCAGAGATTGCCATGACTTGGGCTGAGGCAATTGTGGATCAGGAAAGAAAAGAAAGAACGATAACCGAAGTCAAAAGAGTCGCAGAACGGGTTGCTCAACAGCAAGAAGCTCAAGCAAATGGTGAACTTCAGCAAAATGGAAATCCCCGAGATGGTGGTCCAGGCCGAGGCCCTCCGGGCAGCCGTCCTCGATAAAAATTTGTGGTATTTACATTAAAATAGCTTGATTGCAGAGACGCTCTGAAGTTTTGATAATATTCATATTGTTTAGGCTTTTTCCATTTTTTTTCTTAAGTAGTATCATTTTCTTCAATGACGCTTGGCATCTGATTGCTAAGGTTGATTTTAACCGGGAGGTTCGTCCGATACTTTCTGAAAATTGTATATCTTGTCATGGCTTAGATCATCCCAAGAGCGAGCTCAGGCTGGATTTTGCGGAGTTCGCTTATCGGGGAGGAAAGTCCGGGCTCCCAGCCGTGGTTCCAGGTAAGCCGGAGAAGAGCGAGTTGCTCGTTCGAGTACGCTCACAAGGCGTAGGGCGAATGCCCAAGAAAGGGAAGGTTCTGACTCCCGATGAAATTTCGCTTCTCGAGCAGTGGATTCGCGAGGGGGCTTCCTATGCAACCCATTGGGCTTATACCCCCCCGGTTCGGCCTGTGGTTCCCTCGGATACCCTGCAAGAATTCATCGTAAACCCCATCGACGCCTTCATTCTCCGCGAATTGCACCGACGGGGATGGGAACCCAGCACCCCCGCATCACCGGAAAGATGGTTGCGCCGGGTCACACTTGGATTGATCGGGCTTCCCCCGACGGTCGAGGAAATCGATGATTTTCTTATCGATGATTCACCCGAATCCCGCGAGCAGGTGGTTGACCGTCTTCTGAATTCTCCACGGTACGGCGAACATTGGGCAAGACAGTGGTTGGATCTTGCCCGCTATGCGGATTCCAACGGCTTTCAGGCCGATCAGTTGCGTGACAGTTGGGCCTATCGCGATTGGGTAATCGAGGCGATGAACGAGGATTTGCCCTTCGATCTCTTCACCATCGAACAGCTTGCCGGAGACCTCCTTCCCGAACCGTCTCTTAATCAAAGGATAGCAACGGGTTTTCATCGGACTTCCACCTGCAATGTGGAAGCCGGCGTGCACCCAGAGGAAAACAGGGTCAACCAAGTGTTCGATCGGGTCAACACAACCGGACTGACCTGGTTGGGAGCTACTCTCGAATGTGCTCAGTGCCATAGTCACAAGTACGATCCGATTTCTCAGGAGGAGTACTATCAATTCTTCGCGTTTTTCAATAATACGCCCCTGGAGGTAGAAAATAAAAGCGGTGCTGGCGTATCGTTCGATTTCTGGGGTCCGAAAATGGAATTGCCGACTTCGGTCGAAGAGCAGG
>DEYT01000111.1 GCA_002364975.1 Opitutia bacterium UBA3151
TTTTAATGTATGCCGTTTTTTGGTTGGAGCTTTTTCCCTTCTTCCGCTGTTATTTTTCTTGAGGAAAAAAGGGGGTGGTTCAACTGAACTCAATCCATCCTTTTGGAAGTTTTCGATCTTTGCAGGTTTTGCACTCTTTGGGGGAGCTACCTTTCAGCAGGTGGGTATTCAATATACCACGGTGGGTAAGACCAGTTTTATTACCGGTTTGTATGTCGTAATTGTTCCATTGCTTGGGCTCTGCCTACGCGAGAAAATTGGCAAGTGGACCGTGATTGGTTCTTTTTTAGCTGTGCTGGGACTTTATTTTGTCAGTATCAAGGAAGATTTTTCCATGGGGTGGGGGGAGTCTCTGGTTCTGTTCGGGGCATTCTTTTGGGCGATGCATGTCCAGATCATTGGGTCTGCTGCTGAGCATAACCTTGATCCACTCAAATTAGCTTTGGTGCAATACTTGGTCTGTGCAGGTTTGAATCTTGGATTGTGTCTGGCTTTGGAGACTTTCACTTTTTATGAAGTTCAAATGGCATCCGGAGCTATTATTTACGCCGGAGTGGTCTCAGTTGGCATTGCTTTTACTCTTCAGGTTGTTGCCCAGAAGCGAATTAAACCAAGTCAGGCTGCCATAGTCCTGAATTTGGAAGCGGTTTTTGCAGTTCTCGCTGGCTGGCTTTTTTTTACTGAGCTATTATCAAAACGTGAGTTACTTGGTTGTCTACTTATGCTTGCTGGCATGATGCTTTCTCAACTATCCACCAAAAAATAGGATACAGCCTTTCATCCTAAAAAGCTAAAGCGAAGTGTACTTGATGATCTCTTTGCAGGCGAAGGCTATGCTTCTATCTAAACTAATAAACCAGTGGAAAACAGTTGTTTCTAATCCAATATCTTCCATTCAAGAGATTTGTTTCGAAGATCAACTCTAATCGATAAAATTCTCTAATTAGTTCGGTAAGAGTCGACTTCTTTATCTTAAGCTTAAAATATTAATGGTTATGATTAAAAGATTCCTTTTGGTAGTGCCACTGATTGCGTGTGGTATTTTATTGTCTTATGCAGAGAAACCACATGCGTTATTTGTAGTAGGTACCCATCATTATTCCCCGCAGAAATCGATGCCGATGCTCGCATCTGAAATCGAGCGTCTCGGTTTTAAGACAACCGTAATTAACCCGGACTGGGATCCAGAAAAAGACAAAAGGGGATTGCCGGGTCTGGAAGCATTGAAAAAAGCAGACCTAGCCATTTTCTATACCCGGTTTTTAAAAATTGATGATCTACAACTCTTGCACATCACCGATTACCTAAAGTCAGGAAAGCCAGTTGTTGGTTTTCGGACGAGTACGCACGGGTTTAATTATCCGGATGAACATCCGAATAAAAAGTGGAACGATGGCTTTGGCCGGGATGCTCTTGGTTCACCCTACCGCATTCATCTTAGTGGTCCCACTCGACTGAAAGTGGAACAGGGGATGAAGAAACACGCGATTTTTACCGGTATTCGAGCTGATGATGAATGGCAATCCCGGGGTACGCTCTATCTGACTAAACTGGAAAAAGGTACCACACCTCTTATATTGGGAATTGGGCACGCAAGAGACAAAAAAGCTGCGGTACGAACAAACCAATTTGGTACGCATCATCTTGAGTCGGAGATGACGGATGTAGTGGCATGGACATGGATGAACAAGTGGGGAGGCAGAACCTTTTCCACTTCCCTCGGTCATCTAAACGATTTTGCGGATCCCAATTCGGTGAGATTTATAATCAACGGAATTTTTTGGGCGGCTGATCAGGTAGTTCCGAGTCCGGATACAAAGATCAATACCTTCGAAATTACATCTTCTAAGAAAAAGAAAAAATCCAAATAACAAATGTTTTTTCACAGGTAGTGTAAGCATCTATCTGCATTGCTTTCTTTAGAGTGATTTAAAACCATGAGGTTGAATTCCAAATATATGAAATCCTTTAATAATCATTGATCATCGCCCTTGTTTTGTCGTTATTTTTTTTGACCCCGAACATTGACCGGTTGGCAAAGAATGCGTTGAAGTTTACCCGTGCTTATGCCACCAACAAGTTGATGCCCAGATGATGAAGAAGAGGAAATAATGGGCTTTTACAGAAAAGAATGAAAATGAAAAATTTAGGAGATTTCTTATTTCTTTGTTTTATTCAAAGATTTGCTAGCCACTTCTTTTTTAGGTAACCATTTTTTAAATCGGCTCAGGTCGGATGTTGCCGCTAAATTCTTCCATTCATACGGGTCCTTGGCGTGGTCATAGTATTCCTCGGAGCCATCAGCATACCGAATGTACCGTTCTTTTGCGGTGCGCACCGAATGGTTCCCGCGCCCATGGGTGGTAATGGCGGGATGTTTCCATTTCGCCTTTGGGTTTCGTAAGAGAGGTGAGATGTCGTGGCCGCTGACATGGCCCGGTTTTTCAACCCCTGCCAATGAGCATAGAGTAGGGTATATACTCATGGTGTCGACCGGCTGACTGCATTTCGTCCCGGGTTTGGTAACCCCCGGAGCCACCCATATCATAGGAATACGGGTGGTTTCCTCCCAGAGGGCAAATTTTCTCCAATGTTGTTTTTCACCGAGCGACCATCCATGATCACTCCAAAATACTATAATCGTATTCTTTCGATCAGGGCTTTTTTCAAAGGCATCGAGAAGCCTGCCCACATTCATGTCGGTGTAGGCACAGGTGGCGAGGTAAGATTGGATCGCCGCTTTCCACCGTCCGCTTTTCAAAAATTTGGCATGATCAGCCTGTGGATTGGCCATTTTCATTCCTGCAGCGGGAATATCATCGAGATCATTCTCAACGTGAGGCGGTAATTCGATTTCATCGAGGGGGAAATCCTCGTAGTATTTGCGGGGAGCCACAAAGGCCAAGTGGGGTTTGTAGAGTCCGCAGGCAATAAAGTATGGTTTCTTACGCTTTTTCGTAAGTCGTTCCACGCAGTAATCAACCGAATGCCAGTCGACAATGTCTTCATCCTTTAAATCCGGAAAAGTTTTTTCGATATGATAGCCGTCGTACTTGGTTACTCCC
>DEYT01000030.1 GCA_002364975.1 Opitutia bacterium UBA3151
GGACCGAGGATTTTCACGAGAAAAATTCTATACCAAAAAAAGAGGAGGGCAATTTTGTTTTACGCCACTGCAAGTGCAAGATAGCCGAGGCTAGTGGAAATTCTCACGGCGGATTGCCTAATCATTATACCTGTCTTTTCGATTTTTTGTTTATCCATTCGTCTAGATGGTGCAGAATGGCTGAAACTTCATTGACGGAAAGTCCATCCGCTTTTTGTTGAGTATTTCAATGATCGAAAGGACACGATCTAAACCTAAAACATTATATTTTTGATCAAGTAGTGAAGGCATATCATTATATATAATCTATGATTTAAATATCAAAAAGCATTTATTTTAAGACAAATAAATTTTTATTTAAGCCCGAGTTTCTTCTTCTTATTGATTACCTTTTTGAAAAACTTTTTTACAACCATACTTGATTCCAGATGGCGAAGTAGAGCCCGCCCGAGGTTCAAAATTTTAAAAATCGAAATCCATCTTTGCAACTTGTGCAAGCATGCAGAAATTTGTTCAATTGGAGAATGAAAAGAGTTTTCCTTTTTCACCTATATTTTCTTTTCTTTTCCTCTCTCCTCAAAGCAGACCGAAAAGTAATCATTATTCATGAGCAAGGGCAGTATGGTTGTCACACCTTTCGAATTCCGGCAATCGCTACAACCAACAAAGGCACCTTACTTGCTGTTTATGATTTGAGATATAAAAGTCGTCGGGATTTGCAGGGAGATATGGATATCGGACTTTCGCGTTCAACCGATGGTGGTGAAACTTGGTCTCGCCCGGTTGTAATCCTCGATATGGAAGAATTTGGTGGTTTACCTGAGGATCAAAATGGTTGTTCTGACCCGAATATTTTGGTGGATCGGAAGACGGGGGAGATTTTGGTTTCAGCGCTTTGGACGCATGGTAAACCAGGTACACATCAGTGGAATGGGAAAGGTTCGGAACCTGGACACTCGATCCATAAATCTTCCCAATTCATGTTTGTTCGTTCGAGTGATGATGGTCTAACTTGGAATGAGCCCGTGAACTGGACCCAGAGATTAAAGGATGAGAAATGGCACCTCTTTGCTCCGGCACCAGGTAATGGAATCACCCTTTCGGATGGAACCTTGGTGATTCCGACGCAGGGGAGAGATGCAGAAGGGCTTCCATTTTCTAATTTGATGTGGAGTGAGGATCACGGGAAAAACTGGACGGTTTCCAAACCTGCAAGAAATAATACCACCGAGTGTGCTGTGGTCGAGTTAAAGGATGGATCTTTGATGTTAAATATGCGGGATAATCGCAACCGGACTGATAAATCAGATACGAACGGAAGGGCGGTAAGTATAACCAAAGACAGAGGAAAGACTTGGTCGGTTCATACCTCCGACCACGGAACTCTGCCAGAACCGGTTTGCATGGCGAGTTTACTTTCCCATGACTTAAAGGAAGGACGGAGAGTGCTTTTCTTTTCCAACCCAAACAGTAAGTACCGCCGGGAAAAGATGACTGTGCGGATGAGCCTCGATCAGGGAAAGTCTTGGTCCAAGTCAATCCTGCTTGATCCAAAGGGCGGGGCGTACAGTTCGATGTCGATGGTAGATGAAGATACACTGGGAATTTTATACGAATCCTCCCTTGCGGATCTGGTTTTTCAAAAAATTAAGCTTTCCGAGTTTGGATTGTAAATTTCGTTGCAATTGTCTAGCTCTGTTCAGTTATTAATGAAAATTCTCAAAAAAACTATCTGGACATTTACTTTTTGTAGCATCCTCACTTTGGTGAACCATCTTGTTGCACAACAACGGGAACAGAGAGGACGTCCACCGATTCGTAAGCATACGATTACGGAGAGAGGTGATTTGAAATTGAACCCGGCAATTCAGAAACTTTCACCCAAAAACATGAGTAAATTCAAAGAGTCGAATAAGGAAATAAAGGTGGAGGCAAATGGAATACCCAAACATAAGGTTGGTCAATTTCCGAGCAGGCATAACCCAAATTCAGTGGAAGAACAGGCTCATGATTTTTCAATTCCTACCAATCAAAAACCTGCACGCCAGCCTATTTCCTTACATAACGAATCGGGCCGGGGCCCACCGAACACGCCATTTGGAATTGCTGTAAACGGTGTACTTTTTGACCCGGGTACGGCGGAATTTTATATGGGAGACCGAGATGCAGACTGGAACTACGAGGCTCTGGGTGGTTCGATCCTGCTCGGACTGGATGCTAACCACGGCCATGTTCAACCGAATGGATCCTATCATTATCATGGCTTACCTACTGGCCTTTTAAAAAAACTCGGGGTGAATCCGAAAGAACATTCTCCTCTAATCGGATATGCCATGGACGGCTTTCCTGTTTACGCTCTTTACGGATACAAAGACCCAAAGGACATGACTTCCAAAATCAAAAAAATGTTCAGTAGTTTCCGGTTAAAACAAGGAGAGCGTCCAAATCCACCCGGTGGAAAATACGACGGTGCATTTAGTAAGGATTATGAATATGTGAAAGGCTTGGGTGATTTGGACATATGCAATGGACGATTTACGGTTACGGATGAATTTCCCAAAGGCACCTATGCTTATTTTTTGACCGAAGACTGGCCGGTCATTCCCCGATACTTTAAAGCGGAACCACTGAGGTTACGTGGTGGGCCGAGGCATCATCGGGGCGGGCCTCCGCCTCCACCCCGTCGTTCTCCCTAATTTTACCGAGCTTACCGAGGGCTTCAAGTGGGGTCTGATCTTCACAGAAAATGTGTTTGATTTCAATTTCACCTTTCAAACTCCTAGGTTTCAATTTGATGATCTGAGTAAAATACCGAGTTTAATTATTTAATCTAGACTTGTTTTTTTCGACGCTATTTTGAATGATGATTCATATGAATTTCTCAATCCCTTTGTTCTTAAAATTATTCTTATTGAGTTCAATGGCTGCACAGCAGCCTGAACTCCGGACTCTGGATTCGAAGTTTGAAAAAAACACCCAATGTTTAAATCCGGAATATCTTTTATTTTCAGCTCAAGCTAAAACCAAGGAAACCCCAGCATTGCTTATTTATCTTCATGGAGGTGGTGGAGTTGGGGACAATGTTCGCCGCTTACAAGGCCAAGCTCATGCATTGCTTGCTGGAATCAAAAAATTTCAGAAAGGGCCTTGCCATGTGGTAGTTCCTCAATGCCTTCGAAAAAGAAAAGATGGAGGTCGTGGGACTTGGGAAGCAAAAGATTTAGATCTTCTTTTAAACGGACTATCCACAAATCTGAAATTTGATCCAAAGAGAGTTTATCTAACTGGAAACAGTATGGGAGGATACGGTTCTTGGGCATGGGGAGGACAGAGTCCTCTGCGATTTGCTGCGATTGCCCCGATAGTTGGTGGGATCGGGCCAGGTGGGCCAAAGGATGTTACTCCAAATCTTGATCAATGGGCTGCTAATCTTGCCAAAGTGCCGGTTTACGCTTTTGCTGGAGCCACAGATAGGGTCGTTCCTGCAGAGCGATCGGAGAGGATGGTTGCTGCGATACAAAAGGCTGGGGGAAAGCAGGTGAAGATCAAAGTCTATCAGGATCAGGGGCACAATGCCCGACAAGTGGTCTACTCCAGTAAGGAATTTTACGACTGGATGTTTGGCAAGAAAAGAAAGTAGAGGGTTAGTCTCGGTAATGCCCAGCCGATAAAATCCGATACAGTGAAGAATCAATAGGAAGATCTGTATATTATACACTAGCCTGTAAGCTACACTTACAAATCATTCAGTTTTACCACAGGTTACAAGTAATAAGCTTGTGAAGAAAAGCACGGGAATTTAAATTTTCAACCCAATGCCTAGGAATGGAAGATAAACCATTGGCCGCACCTAAGAGAATTCCCAAGGCTAACCCTCGGGCACAGTTATCACCTCCTGCCATGGCGTTTTCAATGAATGCGGTCTCGATGTCATTACCGTATTTAATGGCTAAATAGAGAACCGAGGGGAGGGCGGACGAAATGGAACAGGCTGGGCCAAGTTTGGTAATCGCGTCCACTGTATTTTCTGAGAGTACACTGTTTGCTTTTTTGAGCGCCCACTCAGGTGCAGTTTCGTTGAGGGTATTAAGCAGATTGGCTCCATGTATAAGTTGATAGCCTGATTTGGCGAGAAAGATGGCCGACTCTTCCGCTTCTTTGGATCGATGGGTAAGCATGGTTTGCTCGACCGAAGCCCGTACTACTTCTTCTTCGGAAGAATTTGAAAGAAAGATAATAAGAGGGGCAATGCGTGCGGGACCCGCAATTTCCGCTGAGTTACTTCCTCCTTGAGTCTTGTCAGTTTGGTTTTGAACATTAGCCAAGGTGGTTTTGGTCGCACCGTCTACATAATGATTATAGTTAGGCCACATACCAAGCCAGTCCTCCATAAATTTAGAAGGATTCCATGCTTTTTCTTTTATAAGAAAATTTAAAAGGCATAAGGATTGATCACCAACATGTCCCTGATCACCTGCTTGCTTATGAGGATGGTAGGAATCAGGCCCGGGAAGTTTATAATGAGAGACCCGTCCATATTTCTTCTCTAGTTCATTAGGATCATAGATCCAGTGGACTCCTAATGATAGGGCGTCGGAACAAAAGGAGCCGAAAAGTAGACCGGTTTGCTTGTCATTTAATGGATCCATTTCCATGAACTCTATTCGTATCAGGGAATTTATAAAGCTTACAGCTTACAGAGCCTTCAGATTTACGTACATCTGGGATACAAATTATCATTTAGATGGAAAAGAGTTTTGTCTTTTCCTGACGAAAAGAAAGAATGTAACTGCAAGTACTTATGAAAATGCTCCAACCCTCCCTTTATCTCCCCATCCTTTTATCAACCATGTTTTTTCCCTTGAGGTCAGCTCAAGCCAGCTCTCCCTTAGTGGCGGATATTCCTTTTTTGCAAACGGGAGATCGGGTTGCCTTTGTGGGTGGCGGGTTGATCGAGCGTGCTCGTTTGAATGGATACCTAGAGACGGCCTTAACTTTAGGGGCAGGACCGAAGGTAAGTGGCTTAAAGTTTCGAAATCTCGGTTGGAGTGGAGACACGGTTTTTAATGATGCTCGTTCTTACTTCGGAAAACCCAAAGAGGGTCGGGATAGGCTGAAGAAAATAATTGCCGAGTGGAAGCCGAGTGTGGTTTTTCTGAACTATGGCACTGAAGTTGTATTATCTAGGGGCAGAGCTTGGACTGATGAACCCGCAGCGAGTAAGCGTTCCGCCGGGAGTTGGGATGATAGTACAGGAGTCTTTCTGGAAGGATATAGAAAAATGCTTGAAGAGATAAGAAAGGAGGCCGGTGATGATTTGAGAAAAGTCGTCGTGATTGCTCCACCCCCTTTGGAAAATCTTGGGAGTCCACTGCCTGATCACCAAGAAAATAACCGAAGACTTTCCAAGGTTCGGGACGCACTACAAACTTTTGCGAAGGAAAGGAACGCTGATTTTGTAGACCTTTTCAGGGCTATGGGGGGAGACAAATCGGAAGCAGCAGTTTCGCCCAAAATTTATACTCACGACGGGCTCCATTTCACCAGGTATGGTTACCTTGAATTGGCCGGACAGTTTGCATTAGGATTAGGGTATGAAACGATTCAGCCACATACTCTGACCGAAAATCTGAGGAAAACTATCATTGAGAAAAACCGCTTATTTTTTCACCGTTGGAGACCAGCGAATGAGACCTATCTTTATTTATTTAGAAAACATGAGCAGGGGAATAACGCCAAAGAAATCCCTCAATTTGACCCGATTATTGAAGAACGGGAAAAAGAAATTGAAGAGCTTCGAAAGCTAATTCTCAAAGGTTCTCAAGGATAATTAAATTACGACTTCTTTATACATGAAGATTACTTCTTTCTCGATTTTCCTCTTTTTCTCCATTTGTAAAATTGGATTTGGACAGCGGGGTCTGACCAAAATTCCCGATACCTCTATTGAAGCTCAATTGGAATCCTTTGTTCTTCCCGAAGGGGCAAAAATTAATCTTTTTGCCAGTGAACCAGTAGTTCGTAATCCGATCCACATGAACTGGGATTCACAAGGTAGGTTATGGGTGGTGGGTAGTCCTTTATATCCCCATATCAAACCCGGGCAGGAAGAGTCGGATCAGTTGGTCATACTCGAAGACACATCCGGAGACGGGGTGGCAGACAAGCATACGGTTTTTGCCAATGACCTCCACATACCAACCGGTGTTCTTCCCGGGGACGAAGGAGTCTATGTGGCCAATAGCAATGATGTCCTGTTTTTGAAAGATACCAATGGTGATGGTAAAGCGGATCATCGGGAGGTGATTCTTTCGGGTTTTGGCACCGAAGACACCCATCATATTGTGCACACCTTTAGGTGGGGACCAGAAGGTATGATGTGGTTGAATCAATCCATTTACATCCATACGCATTTGGATACACCCTATGGTATACGCAGACTTCTCGGTGGTGGAATGTGGCACTACCGTCCGGAGACCCGACGATCGGAAGTCTTCATGAAAGGCTTGGTAAATCCATGGGGGCATGCATTTGATGAGTGGGGCCAAAGCTTTATGACCGACGGAGCAGGAGGACAGGGGATTAATTTTGTATATCCTCGTTCGGTTTTTGTGGCTTCTCCGGGAGCTTCACGCAGAGTCCAGGGGCTCAACCCTGGCCAGCCTAAGCTTTGTGGATTGGAAGTCTTATCGGGAAGTCATATTCCCAAGCATTGGCAAGGCGTGTTGGCATCCCCTGATTTTCGAGGGCACCGAATAAAAACTTTTCGGCTGCGAGACAAGGGAAGTGCTTTTGAATCAACAGAGTATAAAGAATTACTGGCGTCGAAGCATGGAGCATTTCGTCCAATTGATGTGAAGATGGGACCGGATGGGGCGATATATGTTGCGGATCTTTATAATCCTATAATTCAGCATGGAGAAGTGGACTTTCGCGACCCTAGAAGAGATCATAAGCACGGCCGTATATGGAGAATTAGTTTCCCGAGTCGTGAACCATCACCTTTTACTAAGCCTTCCCAGATGAATGCCAAGGAATTGGCAGAAGCGTTGATTTTTTCCGAGGAAAATATTGTCCGTGAACTGGCAACTGCTGAATTACGAATTCGTAAACCCGATCAAATGTTATCGGCATTAAATTCCTTGGTGATCAAAGATGATCTCCATGCAGTCCGTAAGGTTTGGGCAACTCAGGCATTAAACCGATTAGATATAGGGCTGGCTAAAGGATTGATCCAATCGAAATCACATAATGCAAGGGCGGCTGGACTGCGTGCCCTTTATTACGACGCCTCCAATAAAAATTACAAAAACATAGTTCCTATTGCGGAAGAAGCAGTATCGGACCCGTCTCCTCATGTGCGTCTCTGGGCGGTAAGTTTGTTAGCACAACTGGAATCTCCTGAAACTGTAAAAATCGCGCTTCGGGCCCTTGAAGGTATAGAGGTGGATGACTTTCTAGACTTTGCAGTGTGGTCAATTTGTAGGGAGCATCGCGACCGATGGGTGAATGAGATGAAAACGAAAGGAGGAAATCCGTTTGATAATTTAACTCACCTTCTCTTTGCGTCTTCAGCAATCGGTGAGCCTCTGGGTGCAGATCAAATTCTTGCTTCCATAGAAAAGGAGAAGACCAAGAATGACCAGAAGGTGTGGGAAGTGGCAAACTGGATCGGGAATGAGGGGTCCCCGAGTCATTTGGAAAAGCTTTTAAGTTTGGCAACGAAATCGAGTTCGGTCTCTCGGCAACATGCTTGTTTGAACGCTCTGTTGAATGCCAAGAAGATTAGAAAAATAACTCCATCTGGTGACCTGCAAAGTATCATTCAATTTCTGGAAAGTGAGAATGATACTATTTGGAGCACAGCGGTTAAATTGGCCGGTTTGTTTAAACTGGAAATTGCCCGACCAAGTTTGGAAAAAGTTTTAACCAACAAGCAATCTAAACAGATAAGGAAAAATGCAGCGATAGAATCATTGATCGCTTTGGGGGGGAAAAAGACCCGCCAGTTTTTCGATCAGCAAATATTGGACGAGCAAAACACATATGAACAAAAAATTACCTTGATCAAAGGCCAGCTTAAGCTGCAACCATATCTAGCCGCCAAGCGGGCAATCAACTTGTTGCAGGATCTGCCAAATGCTCAAGTTTCCGGCAGAGTTTTTGCCGCCTTTATTGGAAACCGTGGAGCAACCCAAGCATTATCCAAGGAATTACAAACAAAAAAACTTTCAGGGGAAGTGGCCCTAAAGGGGATGCAACTGGCGGAGAGTGCACCCAGCCGCCCAAACGCTTTAATTTCCGTATTACAAAAAGCTGGTGGATTGAAGCCTATGAAAATGAGCCTTTCTCAGGACGAAATGATTGCCATGATCGAACGGGTAAATAAGCAAGGCAATGCAACCCGCGGAGAGCGCGTATATCGAAGAGAAAGTTTACAATGTGTGGTCTGCCATGCGATTGGCGAGGTGGGCGGAGTCATTGGGCCAAACCTTGTCTCCATCGGAGCAAGTGCACCGGTAGACTACTTGATTGAATCTTTGCTGGAACCTAGCAAAAAGATTAAAGAGGGATATCACACTAACTTGGTTACCCTAAAGAACGGTGATTCTTTTGCAGGTGGAATTTTGAGTGAAACAGCCAGTGAATTGGTCGTCCGTGATCTAACCGGGAAACATAACCGGATCGCAAAGGTCGATATTGGCAGCCAAATTATTTCTCCGGTTTCCCTGATGCCTGTTGGATTAACTACTCAGCTTAGAGAAGATGAATTTGTTGATTTGGTTCGCTTCATGAACGAACTTGGAAAGGAAGGGAGATATAAAACCAGTAACAATCGTTTTGCTCGTCAGTGGGAGGTTTTACCCGCGGGTTCTCCAAACCCCGGTACGATTCATCATTATGGAGTTGAAATGTTTACACAGGATTTTAACGGATATAAGTGGGTGCCATTTTATGCTATGGTTGGAGGCGGAATTCCTATGGACGAAGTGCCGGTTGCATTGCAGAGGAGAGCAGATGAGTATCAAGTATTACGTACGCACATCGAGGTTACAAAGCCAGGAAAGCATATGATGCGCTTGCAGGGAAAACTAAGCCAAATGAATTTGTTTCTGGAAAAGGAAAAAATTGAATTACCGCCTAATGGCGGAGAGGTAGATTTTTTAGTTGATTGTAAAACCACCGGAAAGCAGGAGATCTTGCTGGTTTTTCACGGAGCGGATTCAACGGAGTTTTCGCTCGAGGCATTATCTGAGGACTTGAGGATGAATAAAACCTTTTAGTTTCCATGAGAAAAATCTAAAACATTTATCCACTCCGAATTTCTTTTTGTTTAACTTTTGTTTTGCTGATCCATTAATCGTAGCTCATTTTGGTTCCTCTCAGCAGGCTCCGGAAAACACATTGCCCGCTTTTCGTTTAGCTTGGGAGGAGGGAGCAGATGCAATTGAAAGAAATTTTCTTTCAAGCAAAGACGGTAAAATTATTAGTATGCATGATGTCTCAAACATGAGATTGGCTGGTAGAAAGTTAGTCTTATCCAAATCAAATCTTGAGGAACTTTGTGGCTTGGATGTTGGAGTATGGAAAATGAAATATTTAAAGGTACTAAGATACCTACAATCTCGTAGGTATTTGCAACTGTTCCAAAAGGAAAGAAAATATTCTTGGAAGTTAAAGGTGGTCTTGAAATCCTTACTTCACTCATGAAGAAATAAGACGAAGCGGATGGACTTGATTCTCATTGTTCGATTCCGAATAAAATTTCATCCGCGATTTCAGACGCCGGTTTCGAATCGCATGCTTGGTCAATTAATGATTTTGCTACTGCCAAAAAGTTGGCAAAACATGGAATCTACTCCACTACTACCGATTGCCCGAAATTACTCGTGCAGGTTTTTCGCAAATAGCCGAAATTAAGACTAAAAATTTACCATTTTTTGTATTTTAAGATTGGTGTAATTCGTCAAAAAAGTTGGAATGATTCACTGATGCAAAAAGGAATTAAAGCAATCTTTCTTCGATTAATGTCGAACTTGGTTTTGTCTGCCTGGTTGATAATCTTGTTTTTGATTATCGTTCCCTTTTTGGATGCTGCCAATTTTAAATCTCATCTCCGTAAGGATGTCACTCGACCATTCATAGGTAAAGAGTATTGGCCTAACCCCCAAATGGATTGGCAGCTTAATAAAGGTAAAATGGAAGTAATGATAAGCCGGATAGGTAAAAATCATGATGTCCATATTTTGACTCACCAACTAAGGCCAGAAGTCGGAGATTTTAATCAATCGGTTCGTATCGGCTTCCAAAATATAAACCCCAAAAAAATTATGCGCGTGGGTTTTAAATTTGGCATTGTCGGAGCGATGCCAGAAGAATACCGGTCCAATTTGTTCGGGAGTTCTGGTTATCAGGCAGGTATCACTTCAGAAGGAAAACTCTTTGGTCCTAGTGGTGAAAGTAAAGATTTACTACCCACCTCTTTTTTAAAGGATTTTCGTTTAAACCTTCTGGTGAAGCATCATGATACCGGATTTGATTACACGGTAAGGGCAGAGAAGTGGGGTGAGGAAATGGAGGTCCGTGCTTCTTTGGAATTAAAGAAGAGCATCCGTTCATCAAAAGAGCTGAGGGGGAATCTTGCTTTATTTTCAGACTATTTACAAAAAGGCCAAGCTCCATTCATTCCGTCCGATATAAACAATTTTCGACCCGATGTCACATTTCAGAATTGGGAAATTGAAGGAAGTAAAGTGAAAGAAAACAGCAGTCAAACTTTTGGGCCGGTTTTGTGGACTCAATACACCCTGCATCGCGGAGTAATGAAAATGACGGCCCAAATTTCACCCCTTGGAAAAAAAAATGAGGAAAAGGTATACCTTGAGCTTTGGAAAGATGGTAAGTGGAAAAGAGTACTGAGTTCTGCGATTCATGAATATGCTAGTACGGCACATTTTCGAATGGAAAACTGGAACGATCAACATCCAGTTTCTTTCAGAGTGGTTTTAAAAGACGGAGATAAAATAGGAGAATGGAAAGGAACCATCCGTAAAGATCCGAAAAATAAAAAGACAATCAAATTAGCCGTACTTTCCTGTATGAAAGACGGCGCATTTCCTAATCAATATTTACAGCAAAATGTAATAGCTCAAGATCCGGATATTTTATTTTTTGCCGGCGACCAACTTTACGAAAGCAATGGTGGATATTC
>DEYT01000103.1 GCA_002364975.1 Opitutia bacterium UBA3151
GGTTGGAAAGAATATGAGATGGAAGTGATGCGGGATTACAAAGACCAGTGTGTGGTTATTTGCTCCATCGAGAATTTCGACCCCATGGGGGTTCACACCGGGGATTCCATCACCATCGCCCCGGCGATGACACTATCGGATAAGGAATACCAATTGATGCGAGATGCATCTTTTGCCTGCATCCGCGAGATTGGGGTGGAGACCGGGGGGAGCAATATTCAATTTGCCACCAACCCGGAAAATGGACGAATGGTAGTTATCGAGATGAATCCCCGGGTTTCCCGGAGTTCAGCCCTAGCTTCCAAAGCAACCGGTTTTCCCATTGCTAAGTTCGCGGCCAAGCTAGCGGTTGGATACTCCTTGGACGAACTACAAAATGATGTCACCAAAGAGACCCCTGCCTGTTTTGAGCCCTCCATCGATTATGTGGTCACCAAAATACCCCGTTTTACCTTTGAAAAATTTGTGGGTGCGGATTCCACGCTGACCTCGGCAATGAAATCGGTGGGCGAGGCTATGGCCATTGGTCGTACCTTTAAGGAATCCTTTCAAAAAGCGATGCGTTCTTTGGAAATTGGACTGAAAGGATTTGAAGCCGGAAAGCTTGCCGGGCAGGAATTGGATAAGTCTGCGATTCGGGCCGGGGTCAAGCGACCCTCTGCGGAACGGCCCACTTATTTATATAAAGCCTTTGAGGTTGGCATGTCCGCGGAACAAATCTCCGAGCAATCCGGAATCGATCTCTGGTTTACCACCCAGTTACAACAAATTTTTGAAATCGGTGAGCAGATCCAGTCCACCTCTTTGAATGAAGTAGAATACGAATCGATGCGAGAGGCCAAGGAGGCCGGATTTTCCGACCGTCAGCTTGGAGACTTCTGGGGTTGTGAATCTTCTGCGGTCCGTGAGCGGCGTGAGTCCATGGGCATCAGCACCACCTTTCGCTTGGTCGATACCTGTGCCGCGGAGTTTGAGGCTTACACCCCGTATTATTATTCCTCTTATGGGGATGAGAATGAAATGAAAACCTCGGATGCTAAAAAGATCATGATCTTGGGGGGCGGTCCCAATCGGATCGGGCAGGGCATTGAATTTGATTATTGTTGTGTACACGCATCCCTTGCCCTTCGGGAAGCCGGTTTTGAAACCGTTATGGTCAATTCCAATCCGGAAACGGTTTCAACCGACTACGATGTTTCCGACCGACTTTATTTCGAACCCCTCACCTTGGAAGATGTCCTCGAAATCTATCATCAGGAAAAATGTGATGGTGCCATCGTTCAGTATGGTGGACAGACCCCTCTAAACTTGGCCAGTGGATTGCAAGCTGCCGGGGTCAATGTGATTGGCACCTCTCCTGAAAGTATTGATGATGCCGAGGACAGGGAAAAATTTAAGGACATACTGGACCAGTTGGGTCTGAAGCAGCCATCTAATGACATTGCGATGAAACCGGAGGATGCTGCTGCAAAGGCCAAAAAACTGGGTTATCCGATTTTGCTCCGTCCTTCTTTTGTTCTGGGAGGTCGGGGAATGTTTATCGTTTACGATGAAGAAGAGCTGAGTGGCGTGGTCAAGGAGGCCTTTGCGGTCGCTCCTGGCAAACCCGTTCTTCTCGACAAGTTCTTGGAAGAGGCAATTGAATTAGATGTTGATTGCATCTCCGATGGGGAAACCACCGTAGTTGGCGGCATGCTTCAGCATATTGAATTTGCGGGTGTCCATAGTGGGGATGCTGCCATGGTAATGCCTCCGCATGAATTATCTCCTGAGATGCTTGACGAGGTTCGTCAAGCCACCCATGATCTTGCCCAAGCGCTCAGGGTGATTGGCTTGATGAATGTTCAATATGCGATCAAGGACGGCGAACTCTTTTTAATCGAGGTCAACCCACGTGCCTCCCGTACCATTCCTTTCGTCAGTAAAGCGATTGGGGTTCCCATGGCCAAGCTTGGGGCCCGGGTCATGGCAGGTGCAAAACTCAAGGACCTTGGCTTTACCGAGGAGATTATTCCCAAGCACTGGGCGATAAAGGAAGCGGTTTTTCCCTTCAGTAAATTTCCAGGTTCCTCGATTGTGCTTACCCCGGAAATGCGCAGTACTGGTGAAGTCATGGGGCAGGACGAAGATTTTGGTATGGCATTTGCCAAGACGCAAATGGCGGCCAAGCCATCCCTTCCGCTGGAAGGAAATGTTTTCCTCAGCGTCAAGGATTCTGATAAGCCCAAAGCCTTGGAAGTCGCAAAGGGCCTTGCTGATCTTGGCTTTTCCTTTACTTCCACTGAAGGAACCGCAAAATTTTTGAACGAGAATGAAATTCCCGCAAAGAGTACCCTACGGATCAGTGAAGGCCGGCCCAATGTTGCCGATCTGATCAAGAATGGAAAAGTCCAGCTTGTGATCAATACCCCCCTTGGCTTGATTCCCCGCCGGGATGAAAATGGAATCCGCAGCGAAGCGGTTTTGAATAGCGTGCCGGTTATTACCACCTTGGGTTCTGCCTTTGCCGCATTGAACGGAATCCGTTCCCTGAAAGACCGCAAGTTTTCGGTCAAGTCTCTTCAGGACTATTCCCGCTGACCCAATGAAGCCATCTGTGATCGCCTTGTTGCATGGACCTGATCAACCCGGGATCGTTGCCAAGGTCGCCACTTGGATTCATCAGCGGGGTGGAAATGTTCTGCATGCGGATCAACATTTAGACCGTCAGGAAAATGTTTTTTTTCAGCGTGTGGAATGGGAACCAGATGCAGATCGCAACCTCCAAGAGGAATCGGATGAATTTATATCCTTTGTTGAACGCGAGCTTACCATGCAGGTACGCATTGCATTGAGTGAGGATCGCCCCAAGGTTGCCATTATGGTCTCCAAGGCGGATCATTGCTTTCACGACCTGGTGCTCCGGGTCAGGGCAGGGGAATGGAATGCGGAATTTGTTGGGGTTCTTTCCAACCACCAAGAGCTCCAATCAGTTTCCGAATCCTACGGCTTGCCCTTTGTTCATATTCCTGTGAATCAGCAGAACAAAGTGGAGGTTGAACAGCGTCAAATTTCCTGGTTGCGGGAGCAGGGAGTGGAACTGGTTATTCTTGCCCGCTACATGCAAATCTTGAGTTCCGAATTTTTACAGCAAGTCAGTTGCCCGGTGATTAACATTCATCATTCGTTCCTTCCGTCCTTTGCGGGAGCCAAACCCTATCACCAGGCTTATCAGCGCGGGGTCAAGTTGATCGGTGCTACCGCTCACTATGTTACCGAAGATTTGGATGAAGGTCCGATTATCGAGCAGGATGTGGCCCGGGTTAGTCACCGCCATGGTCCCCGGGAACTGATTGAAAAAGGCAGGGATCTGGAAAAACTGGTCCTCGCCACCGCGGTACGCCGGCACTTGCAAAACCGGGTACTTGACTACCAGAATAAGACCGTGGTCTTCGATTAAGTGAGATGAACAGAATCTTTGATGGACTTTAATTTCGAAGCTGCCCTTTGGTATATACTGGCTGCAGACTGTGCCTTTGCCAATGTCGTGGCTTGGTTCTATCCCCAATGGTATCAGCAATCCTACCCGAGTATTTCCAAGCTTTTTCCTGCCACCAAGCCCTGGTGTGTGGTCTACTTAGTTCTCATTCTTTGGTTGGGGATTGCCCTGAAAAGATCCGGAATTTTGCCTTGGTAGAAATTCAAGCGGTTCGGTTTTTTATCTGATCTCTCTTGGATGCCTCCGCTTGACTGTTTTAGGCATTGAAGTCTATAAAATATCGGTTATGTCCTTTTTAAAACTCGTTCCTTTCTTTCTTTTTGGGTTCACGCTTTTAGATTCCGTAAGCGGTAAACGGCCCAATATTTTATTTATCCTCACCGACGACCAAGCCCCGCATACCTTGTCGGCATATGGAAATAAAGTCTGCCAGACTCCTCATTTGGATAAGCTTGCTGCCTCTGGCATCGTTCTGGACCAGGCTTACCACATGGGCTCGATGAGCGGAGCCGTTTGTTCCCCCTCGCGAACCATGATCATGTCGGGTCGTACCCTTTGGCATTTACCGCCGCGTGGAAAGAAGCATTTGAAACAGGAAGAGGGTAAAGCTTCAGGCGTGGATATTTTGAACAACACCCTCCCTGCGGTATTTAATCGGGCGGGATATGAGACCTTTCGAACCTGCAAGAATGGAAACAGTTATTCCCATGCCAATTCCCTTTTTCAAATCGTCAAAGACAAGACCGCACGAAAGGCAGGGGAAGAAGACGGGAGCCAATGGCATGGCCGACAAGTGCTTGATTATTTGAATGCCCGGGATGGGCAAAAGGAAAAGAAACCCTTCCTTATCTTTTTTGGCTTCTCTCATCCACACGACGAGCGCTGGGGACGGGATGATCTCAATCAAAAATACGGGGTTAAAAATGTGGATAGCCCGCCCACTTCCGTTAGTGACCGTGCACCCAGGGTGCCAGTCAGTTGGTTACCCCAGCATCCCTTTCATGATGGCCATCCCAACTTGCGGGATGAAGTCCGGGTTCCTGGGGTGATGACTTCACGTACTGAGCCCACCGTTCGAAACGAGCTCGGTCGGGAGTATGCCTGCATTGAAAATATTGATGATCAAGTTGGACTGGTACTGGAAAAATTAAAAAAGATGGGGGAGCTTGAAAACACCTACATCTTTTACACTGCGGATCATGGGATTGCGGTGGGCCGGCACGGACTGATGGGTAAACAGAATTTGTACGAGCACTCCTGGCGGGTTCCCTTTATCGTGAGTGGTCCCGGAATTAAGCCCGGTACCCGGGCA
>DEYT01000054.1 GCA_002364975.1 Opitutia bacterium UBA3151
AACTCTTAAGCTTAGGAGATTGACTGATTCAGAATCTTGGGCCTCGATAGAGATTGAGTAATTTGTTAAAATGAACCCAGAGCAAAGACAGGTGTATAAAGACAAACTTAAAGCGGTACTCTTGGAAATTGAAGATTATTTAAGTAAAAGTGAAGATGCGGCCGAAGCGGTTTCTCCAGATAAAAGCTTGGGACGGTTGTCGAGAATGGAAGCGATGCAGGATCAGCAATTGGTTCTCGAAGTCCGAAGGAGACAGAAGAGAAGAAAAGCGGAGGTCTTCAATGCAATATCCAGGCTGGAGCAAGATCAATATGGACAATGTATATTTTGCAGAAGCCAGATTTCAGAAGAACGATTAGATGCATTTCCTGAGGTTCAGACCTGCATGAAATGTGCCTAGGTTCCCTGTAAAGCTTCCCGCTCCAAGCTATCCAGTTATCAGCTCCGAGGATTGAAGAAAGTCAGATTCCTTAGCGATGCAATAGATGACATCATTATTTTCTAGGTGAACCTCCCCTAAACGGTGAGCAATCAGTTCATTTTCACGACTAATGGCAACGATCAATATTCCAGTTTTTCCCCCGAGGTTCAAGTCCTTCGGCGTTTTTCCAAGAACCGGACTTTCAGGACCCAGAAAAAGGGTTTCAACCTTCAACTCTTTAAGCTGAGTATGTTGATGGAGGGATAGGGGAGCACTGGAAAATTCTCTTTCGGAGTGCATGGTTTTTTCCCGGGCCCGTTTGATCTCCCTCGAAATCAGGTTGCGGGGAATTTCCAGTTTTCTCAACACTCTGGATAGAATTTCTAATCCACCCTCGACTTCACAGGCAACCACTTCATTTCTGCCATCATGCGTCAGGGGTTCCGAGCCTCTCATGAACTGAGTTCTTACGAAAACTGGAGCTTTTACCTTCATCCGCTCGATGGTGGACAAAACACGCTCCGTTGCCTGATGGTCATTGATCATGATCACAATTGCCCGACAATCATGAACATGAGCATGCCCGAGTGCCTCTTCACTGGTAGCGTCCGCGTAGTATACCGGATCGCCCAACTCCTTACCCACATTGACATTGTCGGAATTCATTTCCAGAGCCACCACTTCAATCTCCAACTCCTTTAGGCTGGAAGTAAGAAATTGTCCTGCCAGACCATATCCAATAACCACGACATGATCCGAGTGCCCAACTGTGGATTCCTCAAGTTCCTCGGCACTGCGGGCACGGAGTAGTTTCGCCAATGGATCCAGTGCCCGTTCACCTGCGGTGAAGTGGGGGGCTTTGTAAACTAAAAGGGGGGTAAGAAACATGCTAAGAATTCCGGCATTGAGAAGGGGGGCAATTTCGGAATCGGAAACCACGCCCTCTTGGGTTGCTAGTTGAAGCAAAACAAATCCGAATTCTCCGAATTGAGCCAGGCCTACACCAGCCAACCAAGCGGCTCGGGGAGGAAAGCGCATCAGGGATGCCGCTAAAATTGCCAAAATTCCTTTTCCTCCGATGAAGGCAAGGAGCAACCAACCCACTTGATCGGGTTTTTCCATCAAGATTTCAAAATCAAAAAACATTCCGAGTGAGACGAAGAAAAAGCTCACGAATACATCCCGAAGGGGAAGGATATCTCCCATTGCCCGGTGGCGAAAATCGGTATCTGCCACAATCATTCCGGCCAAAAAAGCACCTAAGGCCAGCGACAGCCCAGTAAGGGAGGTCAGATAAGCAGTGCCGATACAAAGACAAAGAACCGTAAGGATAAAGACTTCATTGCTTCGACTGGCATCGACCGCCCGAAAGAGCCAGGGTACAAGCTTTCGCGAGCAGGCAAAAAGTGCGACCACCATCAAGGTTGCCTTTCCCATGGCAAGCCCCAAAGCTTTCCAGGTTTCAGGATTATCAAGGCCCTGACCAAGTAAGGGGATGATCAAGACCATGGGAACAATACATAAATCCTGAAAGATCAAGGTGCCAACAATGAACCGGCCGTGAGGAGCATCCAATTCATTTCGTTCGCTTAAGGTACGGAGTACCAGAGCGGTGCTGGACAAGGCGAATACGAAACCGTAAGTAATTGATTCGGGCAGTGTGCAACCAAGCCAGAGTGCGATACCGGTGGTCACGGCAGCAGTTACGCTAACCTGTAAAAGCCCACCCATAGCGACTTGGCGAAAAATGTGGCGAAGCCGGGAGAGAGAAAACTCCAAGCCAATGGTGAACAAAAGAAAGACAACTCCGACTTCGGCAATGATCTCGATCGCTTCGGGATCATGGGCCAGGGAAAAACCCTTGGGTCCGACCAGGGCACCCGACAATACCAACCCTGCAATCACCGGTAGTTTTAATCTGCCTAGAACGAGGGTAACCAATACGCTGATGGTCGCAATTAAAGTGATCTCCTCGAGTAGGTGCATGTACAACGCCTACAAGGGACAGGGAAAAGCACAAGGATGAAAGCGATCTTTTTTACTGTCGTCATAAATTAAGGGGGAAAAGAAAATTTTTACCTTGAATATTTCGTCTTTAATCATGTTGATGGGGTTACTTTTATGCCTGTGCATATAGATAATTCCCTTTTTAAAAGCATTGAATTTTTTCGCTTTTTTACAGGTATTTTTTTTTCAGTCTCGTTACTTTTTTTAACACCCACGGTTGCTTCTGCGGAAACCCGCTCTTTTGCTTTTTGGAGAGGGGTGGAAGTAATTGATGTCATAAAGGAGCAAGCACAAAAGTACGAATTGGTGCTTAAGAAACTTGCTGATGGTTCTGAAACCACGCTTTATTCATTTAATCATTTCGCGATGCTTGCAGATGCTGGAATCAGTTCCAGTTCTGCTCAACTGAACTTTGGTCGGATTCAAGCTTCTCCCGAAGGATTTGACATGATCATAGGGTATGGGGTCAAAGAACCTGCGGACAATATGAAGTTGGCAAGAATCGAGAAATTAAGCCTGCAAGACGGGAGCCGTTCCACGATTAAGGAATGGAATCTAAATTCTCCTGCTGGTAGCTTTAATTATGATTTTGAGCCCCTGACTGTAGATTGGAGCAACCAAAAGATTTATTTCTTTAAGACCAACGAAACCGATAAATCAAAAGATTCCTTGGTCTCTTTATCTTTCAATGGAGGGGAAGTAAACTTACTTCAAGAAATCCAAGGGAGCCCTGAAACCATACAACTGGCTCCAAAGAACCAAGATGTAATGGTTATGGGAGAAGATATTTTTGAGCGTGGAGATATTTATGTTTTCGACAAAAACGGCCATCCTTCCATTGTCAAAAAGACGAAAACTATTCCGGATGAGCATACTTTTTCCTTTTCGGCATCGGGGAATGAAATTTTATACCTTAACGCTCAAGATCGAGGAAATCCCAGTTTAATGTCTAAATCCATTTCGTATGATTTAGAAAGTACACGATTTGATTATGTAAACCTTAACCCGGGTTCATGGTCTCCATTGGCCAGCAACGGTGATTTCAAGGATATCGAAACTTTTTACAATGAAGATTCCAGTGGAAAGATTGCTTTTGTTGCCGAAAGTTTGGGAGAATATGCCGAGCTTGTGGAACTGGATGTGAACTCTGGATTGACGACCATTCTCTCCACTGGAGTCGTTCAAGTTCCTGAAAAAGTGGATAGTTATGAGGATGGCTGGTTGGTAAATTTTTCAGGCACTCCGGTTCCTCAGTCCCAACCATCGAGTATATCCGTGCCTAATGCTTCCGGAGTGTATATCCCGGTTCCCACACCGATCATTCCCCAAGCCAGCTCCTTGATTGCTAATGCGGGTCCGGTTTCGGACGGGGGGCATTGGAAGCAATCGTCTTGGCTTGGCTATTTCTGGGAAAAGCCAAATTCCAGCTGGATTTTTCATCCAGTCCTTGGTTGGCTCCATCTAATTCCCAATGATGACGATAGCTTTTGGGTTTACACTCAGGATTTGTTTCCGATTCCGATCTGGCTTTGGATTCAGCCCATTCAATTTCCTTATGTCTATGCCAAGGCTGCGAGCTCAAGTGGGCGCCGAGTATGGGAAATGGATGGAATAACTACCACTTGGTCAAACAAGATTTTATCCAATAATTACATTGAGTGGAATCTTGGGAGTGACTGGAGCTCAACAATCTTAATTGACAGTGATTATGGTACAACAAATCTGCTTTTTAATGCTTCGACAGCAAATTATTTACATTCGGTTGGCTTAAGCATTTTATATGAGGAACCATCATACAGTCTTGGGAATCCTTATGATATGTATCTCTGGGATTCTAATGATCATAATGTTACAATAGCTAAAGCAAAAAATTCTGATATGAATCAGCTAGTCTTAAATGAAAGATTTTTAACTGCTTCTGGTCATCAAGCAGTCGGAGTTCATTTAAAGCAAACTCTTCCCACTGGCGTAAATGACTTATTTACCTTTTTAATCGATGGTTCAACTACTGGATTTCCTCAACCAGTGGGTACTTGGATGAAGGTTCAACTAAAAATTACTGCAACCTCATTCGCTGGAGGCATGACCATCGAGGAAGCAAAGTCAATTGTGAATAAATTAGAATTCATTGGAGGAACCCCTGATCCAAAAGGTGAAATTGAACAATATCAAAATCTTACACCAGATTCCAGCAACACTCAACCTCCAGCAGCGAGCGGTTCAAGTAATGTGGTTGCTAGTGTTCCTATAACACCTGATCCCGTAACAAGTGGTGGAAATGAACCCGATTTCGTTAATGGAGCCTGGCTTTATTTGGATTTGGATAAGGGAAGCTTGACTCATTGGGATAATCAAAACAATCAATGGGTAGACTGGAGCAAGATTGCCAAGCCTAACCTAATCGGTACCTCGAGCTCTACTTCGGTGTCAGAAAAATATCAGGGCATGGAGTTTTCTAAAGCGGTTGAATCGATCATGAACTCCTCAAAATCCGATGAGGAAAAGAAAGAGGACTTGGGGGCTTACATCCTAGGCTTTTAAGTGAATTTAAGATGAAATCCATTTTTTTACCATTCTTGCTCTTCCTGCCGGTTCTTGGTGTCTTTGCTCAGTATGACCCGAATTTGATCGAGCCTAAGCAAGCAACGGATAGGCGATTCAACTACGATCAATTCTATGACTATTCCAGTCCCTCTGGATTTGAGGGAAGTACTCTATTTACCCAACCTGTGACTGCTTCGATTACGAATTCCTCCTACGCTTTGCCAGCAGCTCGATTTGTTCCCTCTCAGCAGAAAAAGAATGCCTTCTCATTTTATTTGGGATTTTCCCAACCGATTGATTATGGTTTAAATCATCTAGGTTCTGGCAATCGATTTGAACTCGATCATGATTATGGCGTATTGATGGAGTTTGAATACCGCAGGTATTTCAAGGATTTTCACATTGGAATTTCCAATATGTACCAGTCCTATAAACATCACCAGTTATCAAATGTTCCCGGATATCCCGGAGCGATTGAGGTGGATGGATACAATGGGGTCTTCGCGGTTATGGCCCATGTTGGGTGGAGCCCACAAATGACCGAGAAGATTTTTTTGGAGACTCGGTTTTCGCTTGGCCTGGCCTACAACATAGATGAGATCACGGTTTTTTACTCTCAATTCAAAGATGAATACACCGAGATGATCTACTCCGCCCAACTTGGACTGGGGTACCGGTTCGATAACTCGATGACCTTAAGTGTTATTTGGAAGCTACTTGGACAGAGCACTAAGGATCGATTCGATAATTTCCTGTTCCACTGTGCCTGTCTGCGACTGGGTTATGATTTTTAGCCTTTCTTGCCAAGTTCCTGTTTTTGCAGTTCGACCAATTCCTGGATTCCCTTTTCTGACAATGCAAGTAGTTCATCCAGTTGATAGCGGGAATAGGTAGCTTCCTCCCCAGAAGATTGAACCTCCACAAATTGAGCGGAACCGGTCATGACCACATTTGCATCCACGGTGGCATCGCGGTCTTCCGGATAATCCAGGTCCAAGATGCACTTGTCTTTGTATATACCGACACTGATCGCAGCCAGATGGTCGACGATGGGATCCTTTTCCAGTTTCCCCCTTTCCATAAGGCCATTAATTGCGATTCGGGTAGCTAACCAGGCTCCGGTAATGGATGCGGTTCTGGTCCCCCCATCTGCCCGTAAGACATCACAATCAATCCATAAGGTTTTATCGGGCATGTTCTTCAGGTTGAGCACTGCCCGTAAAGATCGGCCAATCAAGCGTTGAATCTCAATGTTTCTACCATCCTGTTTGCCCTTACTGATCGGACGATCCTTGCGGTAAAGAGTGGAGTAGGGAAGCATGCTGTATTCCGCGGTTAGCCAGCCTCCTTCCACTTTTTGCTGCCTCATCCAACCGGGAACTCGGTCTTCGATCATAGCGGCACAAATCACCTGAGTATTTCCATAGGAACAGAGCACGGATCCGTTGGCATGGGGTGCAATTCCGGTCTGAAAGCGAACTTCTCGCATTTGATCGATTTCCCTGCCGGAGGGACGGGTAAAGGCTTGTTCCAATTGTTCGGCAAGCGAGGATGGGAGTTGGTTTTCAGGACTCATAAGTTTTTAAAGGTTTGGGGTCAATGACGGTGGCATCGGATTCAGAAAGGGATTCCATAAACCAAGTGCGGGCATCGGGGTCGCCATGGTGCAGGAAAATAGTTTTTGGGGAAAGTTTTTGGGCGTAGGCCAGTAGTTCCTCTCGGTCGGCATGACCACTAAGATCAAACTGACGAATTTTCGCCCGAATCGGTTCAATACAATCGATTTCTTCAAATTCGAAATCTTCTTCTGGATCGGACTGAAGAAGTTTACCCCCCGGGGTGCTGGGGTCACAATATCCAACGAAAAGAATGGAATTACGATCGTCCCGGAGTAAACCGGAAGCGAGAAGATAGGAAGGGGTATGTTCGACCATCATTCCACTACTGACCAAGAAAATTCCTTTCATCGGAGGTTCACATCCGGGTTCCAATTTGCGAGGCAGAGGACGGGCACCCAGGGATTTTAGTACTCTTCGGTTAAAGCGTAAACGATTGGTATTCTTTGAGATTTCATGAAAGTGATTGACCAAGTCCATCCCCAGACCCGAACAAAAAACGGGAACCTTGGGAAAAGCATTTCGACGAAAGGCTTCATCAAGTTGGACGAGCATCTCCTGCATTCTTCCCAAGGCAAAAACTGGAATTAATACCGAGCCTCCCCGAGCCAAGGTCTTTCTGATTTCATTCAGCAAAGATACCATTTCTGACTCTCTCTGCCGAGTTGGATTCCGTGGGGTTCCACCCCGGGTGGTTTCCGTAATCAAGACATCGAATTTCTCGGTTGGGATTTCCGCCCCGTCTAAAGTACGCTGGTCGTTAAATAATAAGTCTCCGGTGAAAAAGATTTTTTCCTTTTTGGTTTCAAATTCAACGGCAATGGCACCCGCGACATGACCGGCATGGTGAAAAGTAACCTTTAGTACCTTACCATCTTTTTCCACCTGCAAGGGGGTTTTAATCGATAAAGGCTTTATCCGGTTGTAGAGAGAGGTGAGATCCCCCCGGCCGTAGAAAGGTAATTCGGGTAGATTGAGCTCGCTCCTTTGCCTCCTCATGACAGAAACCGAATTGGAAAGCATCCGGCGGGCAAGAATGGAACTGGCATAACTCAATAATACGGGGGCATCGGGCTGTTCTCGGGATAGAATTGGTAAACTTCCGAGATGATCGAGGTGGCAATGGGTGAGTACAATAAAATCCAAGGAGTTTCTTTCCAGAAAATCGTGACTTGGAAGGGAGTCATAGCCGGCAAATTTCGGGTGCAATCCGGAATCAATCGCAATTCGAAAAGGACCAATTTCTAAGAGGCTGCAATTTGCACCGATGCCACCATGGCGGTTTAGGTCGGTAAACTTCATGAAAGCGGGTTTTCTTCTGACATTTCCAAGTCTTTCGGGATTTCAAGACGAAAGGGAGCAAGGCGGACATGAATTTTTTCCGCATATTCATCTACCCCATGAAAGGAACCGGAAGCGGTGGCGGCAAGATGAGTCACATGATAGCTGTTGTAAGAAAAACTTTTACCGGGTGGAATCACCGGGGTTTCACCGACAATCTTTTCACCCTCCACAACCGTAGTGGTACCGTCGTCATTTGAGAGCACCCATTTTCGCCCCTTTAGGGTTACCGAGCGACCGGACAAATTGCGGATGGTGATAAAGTAGATAAAAGCATGAAGATTCAGACCTTTCACTTTTGATTTTTCCCGGTGGTGCACCAGTTTATCCAAAGTTGCCTGCAGACCTTCCAATTCTGTACTATTCTCGCTCACATTTAAATTTTGTTTTACCATAACGACAGATCAAAAAAGACCAATTCTTAATTAAAGGATTGTAAAAAGGAAGAATTCGCTTGCTCAGATGCAGGAACGAAGCACAAGGGAATGAATGCAAAAGTATGCACTCTTATCTGTAAGTGACAAAACGGGGTTGGTTCCCTTTGCTCGGTCTTTGGTCGAAACCTATGCGTTCACCCTTTTATCCACCGGGGGTACAGCACAAATGCTGAGGGATGAAAATATTCCGGTTATGGATGTCAGTGAAAGAACTGGGTTTCCAGAAATGATGGATGGCCGGGTCAAGACCTTACATCCTAGAATTCATGGGGGACTACTTTGCCTCCGTGGAAACCCCGATCATTTGGCGGCTGCCGAGGAACATGGGATTGAAATGATCGATTTGGTGGTGGTGAACCTGTATCCTTTTGAAGAAACCGTAGTCCGTAACGGAGTCCCTTTGGAAGAAGCGATCGAACAGATTGATATCGGGGGTCCATCCATGCTACGAAGTGCGGCTAAAAACTTTCGGGATGTAACCGTTGTTTGCGATCCGGATGATTATGAAAGGGTCCTTCATGGATTGAACCAGCATGGACCAGCACTTGATCAATTGAGAAGTGAACTTGCTCAAAAAGTTTTTGCCCGCACCGCAGCTTATGATTCTGCGATTGCAACTTACCTCGAAAAGAGCCAACAAGTGGAGCCTGATCTGGATTCAATTTCCGGTTTCCCCAAGGTATTGGAAGTATCCGCTGCAAAATCGATGCCCTTGAGGTATGGTGAGAATCCGCACCAACAAGCAGCACTTTACGGCGGATTCCTTGATCATTTTGAACAGCTTCAGGGTAAGGAGCTTAGTTACAACAACATACTTGATATTTCTTCTTCCGCTTACCTGGTCGGAGAATTTGAACGTCCAACGGTTGCAATCCTTAAACA
>DEYT01000036.1:0-36503 GCA_002364975.1 Opitutia bacterium UBA3151
AGAAACAAATTTTTGACATTTTTTAAATAATTCGAGATTGCCGGAAGGACAAAAGCTTCGGCACCTTCAATATCGACTTTGAGCATATCCACTTTTTGTTGTAGAAACATTGAAAGATTGACTGACTGGACTTTGCAATTACCTGATTTGTCAATTTTACCCCCATCTGCACCATCTGTTTTAAAATCAATCCAAGTGTCTTCAGTCCAAACAGCTTTGTTGTGAAGTTCGATATTTGATTCTCTACCGTTTTGAGAGTTGAGACTAAGACATTCGAAAATTTCGGGGTCAGGCTCAAAAGCAATTATCTTTGCACTTGGATAGCTTTGTTGAAAGTAAGAAACGCTTACCCCGATGTTTGAACCACAATCCAAAATAAGAGGGTGGGGACTATCAGTTTCAAAGGAAAGAAAATGGTTCAAAAAAATTTCGTTGTATTGATAAATAAAGGATTCACTGTCAATAAATCGAAAACCCTTTTGTATAAGGTTGGTTTTCCCTGAATTACGTCTTCCAAGATTCGAAATCCTAGTGAGCTCGAAGTTGGGATCTTGAATTGGAAGATTTAGAAGACTTTTTGATTGATTAACAAAAACTGGATTAAATATTCGACGAACTAGGGTGGAAAAAATCATTGATGTGATATTAATTTCCCGAACCAGATTCTTAACTTTGGTAGAGTTCCCACTATTATTTCTGATGTTTTATCTATGCCAAGTAATATTATTCCCATAATAAGTTGAGGAACTTTAAGAATTCCATAAAAATCAAAATTCTTGGCTTTTGCAGAGTTGGTCCTGAGGGGAAGATCAAAATCAAATAATCCCCAGTTTTTATCGTTTTCGACATAACTTAAACCTTCAAACTTCGGGGTATTTTTCTTCCTCGGAGTTGCAGTCCCATTCCGGTCTTTGTACTCAGTCATATTTGAATAATGCTCCAAGTGATAAAAATCATGTCCCACAAAATTACTGAATTCCACAATTTGATGTCTTTGACCTAGACGCAAGGCAAGGTCTCCCTCCATCCAACCCCAATAGATTAATTTTTCATCGTAACCATGAGTTGCATGCCAAATATCACGATGAAACATCATAATACCCACGGGGCTCCACCAAAACTCTCTTCCCCAGTCTTTGGCGGATTCTATTTTGAACATTTTACTGCTGAGCTTGATGAACCAATTAATTTGACTCAGTGGAAGGGAAAGCCTTGAGATTCTATAGGGAACACTTCTTCGCTCCACAAAGAGAAATGAATCCTTAAGATCAAGTTCTTGAGTAGGGTTTACTTTATGCAGTTTGAGAAATTTTGAAAAAAATTTCTCACCTACTATTGTATCATTATCAATTCGCCCTATATATTCCCCACTAGCTCGTCTAATTGCTGAATTCAGTGCAATTACTTCTGGAAATTTGCTATCTTTTTGTTCATTGATTGCAATTTCTTTAGGAGTATGGACAAAATGAACCCTCTCTTTCGCTTGAGGTACTAATTGAAGTACATCCCTTAATGGAATTTCGCTTCCCCAGTCCGATACGATAATTTCTAACTCATCAATCAAACCTGCTCTTTTAGCATTTAGAAGTGCTAAATTAATTGATGTTTCTAAACGCCATTTTGAATTACCCATGTAGGAGTCATTCCGCGAACATAATACTAAGCTTATTAAAGGCATTTATAAAAAATCATCTCAATTCATTTAAATAATCATAAAGTTAAAGAAATGCTGAGAATAGAAACAGGTTCTCTTGAATTGAGGAATTTCAAAGTGAGATTCTAATACAAACTCTATTCAGATTTCTTAATTGCAGTTCAACATAGGGAAGTTTTTTCTGGCCACTTTTTCTGAATGGATGCATACCATCCTAGAATAAGTTCATATCCTGAAATATATATTTTTTTGCTTCGTTAAAAAAAAGAATCTATTCATATTTTTTAACTATATACCCATTAAGATTTATGGAAATTTGGAAGCAAAGGATATAATAACCGATTATAAACTTTAGCTTCTAAACTACAAAACCTATGAAAAATTAATTTTCATAGGTTAAGTAGTCAAAACCATCTTTAATATTATATTTGAATCCTAACCCTTCAACCGATTCTTCAAAAGAGCAAAGATTGGTAGAATAAAACTCCGGATAATTATCGAAATGAAAGTATGCGAACTTTTTATCTGGAAAAGTTTGCATTAAGTCATGAAATAAATTTGGATCTAAATCTTGTTGGTAGAATTCGACAGTGAGCGGAATAGTGGAATTTAAAAATGTAAATAAGTGACTTGTTCTTCCACCAATTAGAATATGGTAATTGTTAGATTGTAGGTCTATAATCGTTTTTTGAATTTGGTTAACATAATTTGATCTAATTTCGAAACTTCTGATTCCGAATAATTTTGAGTCATTATATGAAGAATTTGCGTAGAGGACGCCAACATCTTCATAACCATAACTAAGTTTATAGAATGTCGTAAAAGGAAGAGTTATTGCAAAAAGTGAAATAAATACCCTTTGGAAACCTCGGTTTAGATTTTCATAAACTATACCAGATAATAAAAATCCATAGGATAATTTGAAAAGGCCAGTAGCAGATCCAATTGGAAAAATAAACACTGTAAGAAGAAGAGTAATGAATTGAAGTACTTTTTTTCTATTTACTATGATATTAGAAATAATAATAGAAATTAAAAACGACGATAAAATGATTCTGTAATCCCAATTGTAATCCGATCCAAAAAAATAGATAAGACAAAATATTATAAAAATAGCACACCCAAACTTAATAACATAATTTGATTTTAGTAATAAAAATATTATGGGAATTGTGAATAAAGAAGATATGATAAAAAGCGGTAAATCCTTGAGATAGTTATTGAAAATATTTGAAAGCGAGTGCTCTGTATTTTCTAATTTGTATGTAACTGAAAAAAAATCTGCACCAAAGATCAAAGTAGTTAATAATAAAATTGGAAGTAAATGCATTAATATTAAGATCTTAAAATTTATTTTTTGTCTGTGTAAGAAAATAAAAGAAACAAAAATCATGAAAAAGTTCTGGAATCTTACAAAAAAACTGAGATTTAAAATAATAAATATTAAAAAAAGGTAAACATTTTCTTTTTTCTCTTCGAACTTTGAAATGAACAATCCAAAAAGTGCAACTAATAAAACAGTAAAGTAATCAAAACTTATTGTACAAGGTAAATAACCTATAATTGCTGTAAACAAGAATAGTTTGATAAACAAGTCATTGAACCCGTAATTTTTGATTGAGATAATATAAATTATTAAAGAAAAAGAAAAAAACGGTAATATCCTGCTAACTAAAACTGTATCTGAAATACTAAAAAAGTAAAATGTAAGAAACGAACTTAGATAGTGAAAACTAATTCTTTTTTCAAAATTATAAAGAAAATTGTTATCTTTTTGCCATTGCAGGATGAATTGATCTATATCTGATTTTATGAATGATTGTTTATCGAAGTAATAATTTGCTATGTTTATATGCCAGAAAGTATCTGTAAAATCAAGCCCTCCAAACAGTGAAATTAAATTTAAACAAAGAAAAAAAACCAGAATTAGAAGGAAAAAGGTATATGTATTAATTGACAAAATATTATACTAATTTTTTAACTCTAAAATGATAATTAATCTTATGGAATGTATTGTTTGACTTATAGAATATTGCGGACAATTCAATAACTTTTTATAAAGCCATAATTTAATTTCTTTTTTATGTGATTGTATATTCGCTAGCTCTAAAGCTTGTACAATACTATCATTTATTCTTTTTTTAATACATTTTATATCTTCCTTTTTTACAAAATAATTTTTTGCTAAATTGTAAAACTTTATATTTAGCCTTAAACCCTCAAATGGATCTAATTTAGACCAAATACCTTGATCATGTATACGATAAGTTGCTGTGGTTTCTGGAAGATAAAATGCAGGGCCAAATTTACTTAGGTAAATTTGCAGGCACCAATCTAGGGTGTAGGATTTAAGCACCCATTCTGGTATATTGTCTAAATATTTCCTGCGAATCAAAAGCGAACAAGTCTGAGCAATACTGCCGGGTCTGTTAGCGAGTTCAATCCCTGTGAATTTTTGTTTAGTTCTGCTTAGATTTGGGTGTACGCCCGTTATCTTATCATTTTCTAGAGTGTTAACATCCGTAAAACAAAATGAACAGTCTGGATTTTTCTCTAGGGCATCTATTTGTTTCTGCAGTTTAAATTGGTCATTCCACAAATCGTCTCCTTCACAAATCGCAATATATTTTGCAGTCGACTGATTAATGCAATTGAGAAAATTTCTAGATACTCCAATGTTTTCCCAGTTTATATGGATACTAACATTTTTAAATTCTGAATAATTTTCAGTTACTATGTCTGAAGTACCATCTGTTGATGCATCATCACAGACGATAATATTGTAATTGTCGTTTAATTTTTGCCCTAGGGCACTATCTAAGCAGTTTGAAACGAAACTCTTTTGATTATATGTGATAACACATACATCGACTAAATTAATTTCTTTTTGATCCGATAAACTAATATTAATTTTAATTAGGTGTATTAAACCACTTCTGTTCCATTATTGGAACTAAGTTTAAAAGTTTAGACTTTCTTTTTTTATGGAATCTAGCGGGTGATCCCAAGTGAATTTCCCACGGTTCAATATCGGCTTTGGCAAAGGAGTGTGCTCCCAGAATAGCACCTTCCCGAAGTGAGACATTTGGAAGAACAGAAGAATTTGTTCCAACTTGGCAGAATTTTTTGAGCATAATTTTACCTGTGATGACATTGATGCAGGACTTTTCCATAATTGGGCCGATAAGATAGTTACCACTAAAATCGTCTGTTGCAGAGTAAAGGGAAACTCTTGAAGAAAGACCTGAGAAATTTTCCATAATAATTCCACCCTTGCCCATCAAATTACAGAATGCTGCAATATGAATGTGACTATGTATTTCAATCATGCCTCCTTCTGCTGAAAGAATAGTGAAGTCATCAATCCTGACATTATCTCCAATAGATATATTTTCAGCTGAGTAGATGGATGTTTTTCTGCTGATTAAAACATTGCTACCAATGCTTTTAAATCCTATGTCAGTAAGTTCATTATTGGTGTAAAAACTATTGCTCGATTTAGTCACAATACTATCACTTTTTTTGCTCCAAAAAAGAAGCGTAAACATCAAAAATTTTTTTCATCCCTTTCTTGTCTAATTGATAGCCTGTTGGGAGTACTATTACTTTTGAGGCAACATTTTCTGTATTCGGTAGTTGAGTATTATTATATGAATGATCGCTTTTATAAGGTTCTAAACGATGACACCCTGGGTAAAAATATCTTCTTACAAGAATATTATTGTTATGGAAGTGCTGAACTAGGTTATCTCGGTAATTTGCTTGAACATGTGCAACAGCATATTGGTGGTTTGAGTAATCATGCTCAGAATATTTTAAGATTTCAATCTCATTGAATTGGCTAAATTGTTTAATATAACCTTTATAGATTTCTGCATTGTGATTGATAACTGATTGTAGTTCATCAATCGACACCAGTCCATAAGCAGCTGCGAATTCACTCATTTTGGCGTTTGTGCCAAGGCGGACGGTTTTATCAAATCCATCAAAACCAAAGTTTCTCATGTATCGAAGTTTTTCAGCCAATTCATCAGAATTTGTTGTAATTGCACCCCCTTCACCTGAGGAGAAAGCTTTGGTTGCGTGAAAACTAAAAACTTCAGCATCTCCAAACCCCCCTATGAACACATCGCCCGATTTGCACCCAAATGCATGGGCAGAATCAAATATGAGTTTCAAACTGTATTTCTTAGCTATTTTCTCCAGCACTGGGTAGTTGCAAGGTTGCCCCCAGATGGGAACCGCAAGTATAGCAGAAGTTTTTTCCGTAATGAGTTCTTCAATTAAGTCTGTATCAATGAGATGAGTGTCTTCTTTGATATCGCAAAATACTGGTCTAATTTTTTGCCATCTCAAAGAATTTGCCGTGGAAATGAAAGTAAAAGATGGAATGATTACCTCTCCTTGTAGGTCGAGCGCTCTTTGTAAAAGTTCTAATCCGATTGTGGCATTGCAGACGCATATACAATGCTTTACTCCGAGATATTGCTTGATTTTATGTTCAAATTCTTGAACCAATGGGCCATTGTTTGTAAGCCACTCATTTTCAAGTACCTCAGAAAATTTAGACAAGAGTTTTTCCTTGTTAGGAATATTAGGCTTCCCGACATGAAAGGCTTTTTTGAGTCTAGGTTTCAATTATTGTTCGTTCGTTGATTTAAAATTTCTGCAAGATTCGATATTTGATTTTCGGTATTGAATTTCATAAGAATTTTGGACTGTGCCTTTACAGCCAAGCTTTGGGCAAGGTTTGGATCATTTTTCAAATCTTTAACACAAGTGAGTAATTCTTCTTTATTTTTATAAGTCATTACTTCCTGATTATTTTCGAAATACTCATGAAGATCGCTTTTATGATCAGTAATCAATGTACAACCAAGGCCTGTTGCTTCAAATAATCTCATATTGCAGGCAAAGTCACCGGTATGCTTATTGTGATAGTTGAGTGCAATGCGATAACTTGAGAGTTTTTGAAGCATTTCTTGACCATATAAGGGTGGTTTTAATCGTGAGCAAAATTCCTTTCCGAGTACCCAAGGTGAAGGCGGGAGGTTTTGCTCATCCGACCAGTATTCAAATCTTTTATTCGGTACGAATTGATTTAAAGAAGATGATACTCTTTGCCTAGCTTTGAGGAGGTTATATTTCAATTTTTCACGATTGGACGGTGTCTTAAGTGCTGCGTATATATCAAGCAGTTTTGATCGGTCAGAAATTTGTTCTAACAGCCGAGTTCTTTCACGAAAATCATTGGTATTTATGTCCAGGTTTCCGAAAAAAGCGACTCGGTTGAGGCGTTCTTCAGGAATTTTGATTTTGTCCAATATAATTGGATCAAATGCATGTTGGAGAAAGAATGCTTTAATGTCTTTTTTTCTTAGTGAATTTATCAAATGCTTTGAATTAGAAAGGGTGAGATCAAAAAATCTAAAAATTTCTTCATCCCCGCAATTTGCTCCATACCACGCAAAGAGTTTGGGTCTTTCATTTAATGAGCTGATAATTTCTTTTAAAAAGTCACTTTTAAAATAGGTAAGCGGAGCAAATGAGAAAATAATATCGGGTTTGAAGCGTTTGATTTTCTCCAAGCCTATTTCATGGATAAGATGCCCAGACTTGGGCTTAAACTTATTCTCTCTAGACCATGCTAAGGCGACTTCTGGTAAATTGTGATTGAATGAACAGGTCTCAAAGCCCTTTTCTTCAAGTAATTCAAACCAACGGACATAAGATGATAAAGCATGCCACCGTATGTACTCGATTTGCTGCTCAGATGTTTGATTTTTAAGTGTCGGGTTCTCTTTGTAAATCTTCTGGGCGTGTGCCGGGTAAATGGAAGTTAAAAATGCGATCCTCACCAACTAATCTAAAAATGGGCTGAATGGTTCGAGCCGTTGAACTTTTTTAAAATTTCTTAATTTAATGGAATCCGTATTTCTGTCGATTTGTAGGTGCAGAGATTCACCAAAATAGGAAGCCCAAGTGCTCATGGTTGTTGCCTTAGGACCAATAATGTAGTCACACTTAGACAATGCGTACATGTCCTGTGCGATATTGCCATTTGGATAAAGGTAGTTTGGGTTATCTTCTTGGATTTTTTGAATGGTATTCATTTCATCTGAACAAATCATTACGCCAATTTTCTGCGAGGGCAGGTCTAAAGTTTTGAATTCCTCCACCGACCGAAGGTACTGATCGGGGGATATGTAAAACTTTCCATCGTAGAAACTCCTGTAATCATTTTGCCGAATATGAACACCGAGCAAGATGTCGTACCTATTTTTAGCTTTTTTGATTAAAGGATCGATTGGTATAACTTCGGATTTACTAAAGCGAAGAATGTCGCAGATTTGCGACCTATGTTTGAAGGCGAGCTTACCCGAACTGAAATGAAAACCTTTGAGTTCGATGGATTTTTTCGTATCTAGTTTTTGTAGGTGAAAGGTAGGGTCGAAGTTTTCCACATGATCGATTGTAGTATGCAAGCGATCTTTTAGCTTCCACTTTATGCGATTACTCAAACGAAATTTTGGGCGAGGGAATTCGAAGAAATGAAAAGGGTGGTAATCTTCGAAAAAACGAATATTAGAACGGCCATCATGGTAATTGCAGAAAGCGAGGGTGAAGTCCTCGATCCTGTAGTCATGCTCAATGGCAAATCCAAGTGCATTTGCCAGGCGGAACAAAATGTTTCCAAGTTGGCCATATTCTTGGCGAATGATGATCTTCTTATCAATTATGCAGGTAGGATTCTATTTTTTAGTTTTTTTAACTGATTTAAGAAAAAATTATAAAAAATGGATAAAAAGGAGATAAGGTCATAGTTTGTAAAAATAAAAAGTTCGATTCGAAGTAAACGCATCAGCTTAATCTTAAATATTTTAAAAAATGATAACCTTTTTCTTTCTATATACAAAGCGTCTCCCCGAGGGGTAAACATATTCCACCATTTTGTTTCAACCCGAACCAACTCGAATCCTTCGAAATTTTCATCAATTTGAATAAGCGCATCTAATTTTATGGTTTCTTCCAAACAGTTGAATGGGTTTTAAAGTCAGACATATATGCATAACCTGAAATGACAAAGGATTCCCAAGCTTTGAGGATTTCGTACGAATCTAAATAGTCAGTTCGATCCGAATCATCCAAAATAATATAGCCATTTTTTTTAACTTTGGGCATAGATGCTCGAATGCATTCAACACGATGCCTGCCATCCACTAATACGAGATCAAGAGAATTGTCTTCGACTATCTCTAATCCTTGGAGGTATTTTTCATGAGCATTTTGAACCTTTTCACGGCTTTCATAATCAACGAGATTAATATTCCAATCATCGTATGTTTTTAACTTTGATTTAAGTTTATTTATCCAGAGATTACTATGTTCAAAGGTTAGTAAATTAGCTTTTCTTTTGAGGAAAAAAACTGTAGATCCGCCGCTACCAAATTCTAGAACATTCTTATCTTCTAATTTTAAGGAATGCAAAAATTGATGCAAGGGGTAGCTGGCCCACATGCAACCAGCATCAACGGTATCTAGTTTTAAAATGTACTCTGATATCCACATTTTGCAGTGGTGATAAAAATTAAAACTTGGAGAGTTAATTTTTGTGTCTGTTAAATCAGAGCGAAATTTTTTATATAAAAAAGTGAAGCTCATTCAAAAGAATACTCCATGAGAAATACGGACTGTTCGATTCTGGGAATCATGCCAGTGCCGTAAAAATCTGACTCGGATACATTGAGCGTAAATGCATCAACAACCCAATCAAGGATCTCTCCAGATTCATCATCTAAGAAGGTGGTAACTTTGTAATTTCCCTGATTAAGCTGAACTTTAGGTAGTTTTAATCTAACCTCAAAGGTTTTGTCAGAAGTTGGTTCTATTGATTGACCAAAGGTTTTCATGCATAAATGTGCAATTCTGTTTTGGTTGTTGGTCGAAATTCCAAGACTCAAGCACATTCGATTTTTTTGTTCACAAATAACTTCAAAGTTTAAAATGATGTATGCAGTCTGCCCGCAAATCAAAGAATCGATTTTTTGGTGAGACGCATTTCGAAACTCAAATCCAATAAGTTTGCAATTGCCGTTTCCTTCACGACTAACTCGCTCACTTAGAGAATTTGAGTGTAGAATGGTTTCTCGGTCTCTATATATTGAAATAACTTTAGCTGCAGGACCTTGGTAAATGATTCTACCTTCACTGAGCAAAAATGCGGATTTGCACAAGTTTTCTACAGTTGTCATCTGATGGCTGACGAAAAGTACTGTTTTCCCAGAGTTGGCAATTTTTTGCATTTGCTTGATGCATCGATTTTGGAACCTTAAGTCTCCAACCGCCAACACCTCATCCACAATAAGAATATCGGGGTCTAGGTGAGCTGCTACAGCAAAGCCCAAGCGTACCGTCATTCCCGAAGAATATCTTTTGATCGGCGTATCGATGAAGTCCGAGACACCAGAAAATTCCACAATTTCATCGAACTTGGCATCCACTTCCCGACGGGTCATTCCTAGGATGGCTCCGTTGATGTAGACATTTTCCCGACCGGTTAATTCGGGGTGAAACCCAGTGCCTACCTCCAAGAGAGAGGCAACTTTTCCACGGACCTTCACCTCTCCTTCGGTTGGCTCGGTGATACGAGAAAGAATTTTGAGTAGTGTGGACTTACCCGAACCGTTTGCTCCAATCAAACCAACGACCTCTCCCTTAGAGATTTGAAAATTCAAACCATGCAAGGCCCAGAACTCGGAGTCATTAATCATTCTGGATTGGTCAATACCAGCTGTGGTCTCATTTCTTTTTGTAGCAGCATTTTGCTTCTTTCGACCCCACCAGCGACTAAGGTCTTCTCTGAGGCTGCTCATCCCGATTGTTCCCAAACGATATTTCTTGGAAAGGTATTTTGCTTCTATGGCTAAGTAGGAATTCATGAAATTATAGATAATCAACCACGCGTCTCTCCGTACGCTTGAAAAAGTACATGCCAGACAACAGAATGCAAAGGGCAACTATTCCCGAATAAATGAGGTGTGGGGTGGAAAATGAGCCTTTGCCCAACAAGGCAAAACGAAAGGTTTCTACCACAGGAGCCATAGGGTTCAAGGATGCCCAGAAGCGATACCTCTCTGGAATCTCGGACAATGGATAAATGATAGGGGTTGCGTACATAAGGGCCTGAGCAAGAAACCCGGTGATTTGATTGAAGTCGCGGTATTTTGCGGTAAGTACAGACATCCATAATCCCATGCCAAGTCCAAGCGAAGCAACTAGGGGAATAAGTGCAGGAAGCAGGAGCATTGCCCATGTCATGGAGAAAAACTCTTCCGTTGGTATGAGGAATTTATAGATGCAAAAATAGCCCAGAAAAAATACGATTTGGATAGAAAAGCCAAAGAGAGCAGATGTGCAATTTGCCAAAGGGTTGATCAGCCTAGGATAATAAACCTTTTGATAAATCCCGGCATTAGAAGTAAAGACGGAGGCGTTTCCAGTAAAGCATGAGGAAAAATAACTCCAGATGATAAGCCCAGAATTGTAAAAGAGCAGTGGCGGGAGACCTTCCGTTGGAATCTGAGCAAAATTACCGAAGATGAGAGTAAAGACAATGGTAAGAAAAAGGGGCTGAAGTACAAACCAAGCAGGTCCAAGAATGGTTTGTTTGTACTGAGCAAGAAAGTCCCGACGAACAAGAAGTAAGAGAAGATCGCGGTATTGCCAGATACCGGCAAAGTCAATCCCCGCCCAACCAGCAGAAGGTTTAAGAACAGTAACTTTTTGTGAGTCTTCGATGAGATCTTAGGTTTTTAACGCCCGACCAGTTTACGAGTAAGGTCGGCGGAAGCCTGTTCTGTCGTTTTGGAGTTAACATACCAATCGATCGTTTTTTGCAGGCCATCAGCAAACTTTGTTTGTGGAGACCACCCTAGAAGTTGTTGGGCAAGGGCGTTGCTTGCCACACGATTAAGTGGGCCAGTAGGCTTGTCGGTAAGTAACTTTATGGATGCTCCGGGGTTAAGGGTATCTATTACTTGCTGAGCACAGTCTTTTACCTTGATTCGTTCCATGGTGCCCAAATTAATGGATGTACCATCATTTATTTTTTCAGCTGCTACAATAGTGCCAGATACAATGTCGTCCACATAAGTCCAGTTTCTGATTTGCTCGCCATCTCCCCAGACTTCAAAGGGATCGAGCTTGAGGTAGCCACGGGCGATCATCGCCATAACTGCATGATTCTCTGTACATCTAGGACCGTATACAGTGAAGTAACGACAGGATGCAGTTCCAATACCATGTTGCTGGTGGTAGGCCTTGAGGGCGAGCTCGGCCATGAGCTTTGCCCAACCGTAAAGATCATCGGCTTCATAGGGAGGGGTGACCATATCTTCGTAGAGGAAAACTTCCTTGGTGACATCCATTTGGGCTGAGGTTGGATAAACGCATCCGGAAGAGGCAAAAACAATTCTTTCGGTTCCATTCCGATGGGCGTGGCGAAAAACTTGACCATCTAAAATCATGTTTGTGGAGCACTCCACGGGGTGAGAGTCAATGTATCCACGGCCTCCGTGATCGGCCGCCAAATGGAATACGACTTCCATACCCTTGGTGGCTAGATCGCAAAAGGAAGGATCGAGCAGGTCGCCCTCGAGAGTTTCACATTCGATTTGATCAAGATGGCCTTTTACTCCGCTCGAGAAGTTTTCGGCTACCCGAACCTTTGCTCCTCTTTTTGTAAGTTGTTCGCAAAGGTGGGATCCGATAAAGGATGCTCCACCGGTAACAAGCACTTTTTTATTATTCCAATTCATAAATTTTAAGGTAAGTGAGGTTTAACTGCTTCAAGATAAAGAGAATCTGGCTTTCTTGCTTCTCCGAGCCGGTTGTTATCTAAGTAGAATTCTTTCCATTGCGGAAAGGAGCTGGATAAGTGCGACTGAAGTGTGCATTTCGAGAAGCCAACTTCTTGGAGTAGTGCTTGCAGGGAGATTCGGTCGAACATTTGTTTATGCAATTCACCGCTTTGGTTAAACCGACCGTAACGAAGGGCTTCGTAATCTGAAATACTAAGCAAGGCCTTGAATAATTTTTCCTTATGCCAGCAAAGATTAAAAAAATTCTTCAATAACTGCTTGAATTTCAGGTGCAAGGGTATGGTTTGTATTAGAGGGGCAGAATGAGGCTTGTTTGAACCATGGTTCAGGAAGCTAAAGATTTCCTTACCGCATCTTTTGGTTATAAACTCCCTATTATCTGGATTGGATTGGAGGAATTGAAGCATCTTGCCACCGGAAACATCTCTGGTCATCTGGTCGAATAATTCCATGCGCATCCAGTGAGCATTTAAGTGGGCATTTCTCATACCCTCATCTACTTCATTTATGGTAGATAAGTATTCTTTACAAATTCTTTCTAGGTCCGGCACCACAACTCGCATGATTCCTCCGGGTTTTAAAACTCGGAAACACTCCTGAATGAAATCTTCTCCTTCTCTCTGGTGCAAGTGCTCGAGCAAATGAGAATGATAAACCATATCCACGCTTTGGGAATCAGCGGGGATGCCTTCAGATACATTCCATGATTCCACTCCCTCCATATACGGATTGACATCGAGGTTTCTCCAGTCCGAATGAATGCGGGATCCACAACCGAGGTTTATGCAAACCGATTTTAATAAATCTGTCAGGAGTTTCCGGAAAAGATTTTATTGATGAGAACTTTGGCTAAAAGCGAATGTCCTTGGGCACTAAAGTGAATGCCGTCAGACAGAAGGGAATCCTCAACAAATGAAGGAGGGTCTTCCCACCAAACTGGGAAATTGGCGGGAGTAAGGGGGGGGAATTCATAAACGGATCCATCTTGCAATTTCAAGGGATGAATCGGCAAAAAGAGTACTTTTGAACCGGGAAACTTGATTGCAAGCTCTTTGAAAAGCGTTGCTTGTAAATTGAAGATCTGTTCTTTTGGAATGCCCTTCAAAAGATCGTTAATGCCGGACTGGGCAATGATGAAAGCTGGATCGAGCGCAAGGGAAGCCTTTTCAAGTAAGCCGACAACTTCGATACTTGTTGCCCCTTTCAGGCAAACTACTTGGTGGTCAATCGGAAGAATCGACTTAATCTTAGTAATAAAACCGCGGGGACGGGAACCTTCGCAAGTGATGGAGTCTCCAACAAAGAGAACACTGATTTTTTCCGATAATGAATCTTTGTATAGTTTAGAAAAGTGGATGGAGAAGGAGTCCCAACGCAAATGAAGGGTCGCACCAACTAAGATCCCCAACAAAAGCGATACGCACCCGAAAATGCGAAGAACGCGTCTTCTTACAAACAATAACAGAACGCATCCCAAGGATACCGGCAACAGAGAGGCAAGGAACGGGTGAAGGCCTAGAAAAATTAAGAACGAATCCCACATTTTTGAGAAAGAAGAGGAAGTTTTCGAATAATCATGGAACGGTACCATTTGGAAGGAAACTCAAAGAGAAGTGCAAAGAAGCAGCAGGAGAAAAAAACCAAGAGTGTGCCCATCAGGTGGCTTGTATTCTTGAGCAACCCACCTGCCCAGTTTGCACTTACAAACGCCATCAGGGGGAAATGAATTGCATAGAGCGAAAAGGAACATTTCGAGCAGGTGCGAACTAGGGTCGACAACCGACCGATTGGTCTCATCTCAAGCGAGAACCAACGAGAGAGGGAAAGCAGTAGGAGACCCAAGGCCAAAGCAATGGCGTAGTCATCCAAGTATTTGGCAGAGTAAAAAAGCGGAGGAACACCCAGTCCTTGGAAGTCAGTCGGGGACCATGACACCCACCTCCCAGCCAAAGTAGAGATCAGAAAATAAAGGCTAGAAACTAAAATTGCCAAGGACACTAAGGCATTAGATCTGAGTTTCTTGCATCCCCAGTAGGAAAGGCAACCGATCAGCCAACAAGGTAAGAGAATAAGAACCTTTGGTCCAGCCACAAGGCTGAATGCCAATCCTACCAAAAGTTTACTTTTCAATGTAGGAAGAAGGGCAAAAGCACCGAAAATTAAGTAGTAAAAGAATTCGTAGGAAAGAGACCAAAAAGGAGCATTCGTGCCAGGACGGACACTGAAAAACCAACTTTCATGCAAGAACAGACTTGAAATAAGGTATTTGAAACTAAGGTAATCTGCGGAAAAAATGCTCCCATAGGTTTGCGGGTTGATCGATCTGCCAAAATGGTCGAGGACTGCACCGAGGCAGAGGGCGGGGAGGGCAACACTCCACAGCCTGACCATACGGTCGAAGAGGTACTGCTTGAAGTGATATTCCTTTTTTCGATCGATAGACCATGAAATAACGAAGCCGGAAAGAACAAAGAAAATGATAACATAGTCCTGTCCGTTTTGCGGACCCAGCCCGCTGTAGTTTCCGAAAAAAAACCAATAAAAATTGGTATGACCTAAAAAAACAGCAATGGCGGCAAAGAGGCGAAAAATATCAAGCAAGACGCTCATATGTGATGGTTAGTAAATTTGTTGAATTGAGGGAATTATCTGTTCGTCAATTGATAAAGAAACTGTCTTGTAAATCGCTCTCTAGATTTGATCATCGATTGAAATATTTAGAAAGATAAGCATTCTACATTTTCAAACTCTTTATCATGGGGTAGCCATTTTCAGTATTCGCCAATGCTACAATTAGCATGGCAACGATTTGATCTGAATTGTAATCATCAATTTGAAAACCGAGATGTTTTATAAATCTAAACCAACAATTAGAGAACATGTATATAACGGTTGCAGTCTAATCTTTACAATAGCCTTTAGCACTTTATGACTTTTCGCTTACAAAAATCAATGAATCTAAGGTACTTTTAATTTAAGGTGTAGTTTTGCAAAAGCTTGAAATTTTGAAACTGCGATTTGACTCGAGTTAACATTGGCGAGGGCTAAGGCAATCATCGTCCCACCCACATTACGCCGTCCTTCGATTGCAGATTGAATGCGACCTTCAAAGTTATATCCTCCACTAGGAAAAAGGTTTGGTTCACTGGGTTCTAACTTGTGCGGCCAAAAACATCGAAATACAAATAATTTGCTTTGATTCTTGTAAAATTCATAAACTTCAAAAAGAATTTTTCTATTATCAACCTCTAGTGGCAAAAGTATCGGATCATCTCCCACGGGTGGAGAAATTTGAGTGAGACCAGTTAGGGGAAGGCAAGAAGCAGGTGAATGAGTTGATAGAACTGCTGCACAAGCACCACCTAAATCCCAATGAGCAACGAAAGCTTGCCAATATTCATCATTATGGTTGATTTCATAAAAACCGTAGGGATTGTAAATAGCTCGAAAGCGATCCTGACATTGGTACGATGTTGCTTCTTCGTAATGCAACTGTGCGTCGATTTGGCGGGATATAAGATTTTCTTTTATAAGAATTTCCGAGTTATCAAGTGCAAGTTGAAGTTTGGGTTGAGAAAGCATATTTTTCTCTTTACTCGTAAAATGTAACTCTGTCCCCACAACGGTTGAAATTACAAAAAAAATTGCCATTACACTGAATGGTAATGGAGGACATACATAAAGATTTCCCCAGTTGCTTTTACTAGTCCCAAGAGTCGTTAGGAATAATCCTCCCTTGGATAAGCGAGCAAGTAAAAGAATAAAAATGAAAATCAAACTTGTTTCTATAAATCCAACTAAGTCGTGAAGGTTTGGGATTGAAAAATCGCCCACGGAAAGTAAAGAATTATCGATGTAGTGGCCTTTTCCTTTCACTTTTACAAAAGAAAGACAAAACGCTCTAGCTAGATTAAAAAAGAGTGCAATTAAAAGTCCGCCTAAAACAAGCAGAAATCGGTGAATAAGAGAAAACGAATAGTATGCACCAAGAAATAGTGAAACTACAAGTGATGCTTGTAATCCATTAATACCGCTACACGCTTGATCAACGCCAACCTTGCCAAATACTCCAATGTCAATGACTGTTCCCTCCAAGATGGCTTCATGTTCTAATAACAAAAGACAATCAACGATCATAGTGGAAACTTTTTCTTGTAGCCATTGTGTTAGCTTAAGGTCCGTAGCTAACGGCCAAGGTATTGCGACGATGAAAAATAGAAGAGGGAAAAGGAACTTCTTTAGAGAATAATCTTTATTTTGAATGAAAGAGAAACAAACAAGAGATAGAAGTAGTACTGATCCATAAAGAACCAGATTTATGAGTCGCCAATCGGAGTTTGCCTCTCTGATTAACCAGAGTGGTAAAAGGCTTAATAAGAGAGGTATTCCTATTAAATAGCATAAAAGGTTTTTTTGGGTGTGAAGAAACTTGTTAAGTTTGGCATCTTCAGGCTGGACTTTAATAATTAAAAACAAGCATAGGAAGGGAACTATAAATCCGTGTGCATACTGATCATTTATCTGCCAAACAGTTGCAAGTTGATAGAGTAGAAGGCTCCACAAACTCATTAGAGAAAATATGCCCAAACCTGCCCTTATTTTTTGTTTCATATTAAACTCAATCTTTTGCAGAAAGTGCAACTTTAGGAAAAAGTTTAAGTAAGCTTTCTTTTTCGGCTTTATCCATTTTTTCAAAATCAACACCGTTAAGTAAAATATCTCCTTTTTCAGTATCGTGATTTAGATAATAGATCTTAGCTGCAATTAAAGCCCAAGCTGATCTTTCTATTCCCCATTTACGCCAATCCTTAAGTCCGCCGATTGCTACAAGTGCATTACTCGGGTCTTGATTTCTAAGATGTGCTAGGGCTAATGTGATTTGAGTGTTGGAATTGTAGTGCAAGGAGTATTGCTCTTCTGCTTGTTCGATCAAATCAGTGAGTTCCATAGATGAAGGAAACAAATCCGGATTAAGGAGACTGAAATATAAATATGCGTTTTCTAATTCTGGTTGTTGTTTTCTCATTTCTTTAAGCTTGGATAGCCAAGACAATAATTCCTTTAGATCTGCTGATGCAGAACGATGTTCAATCAGTTTATCCAAAGCAAACTTTTGATGAATCGGGATATCGATAATTTTCTCGAGCAAGTGACAAACGCTGATTATATCCTCTACTGATTCTAAATAGTAGCAAATTGACCGAACTTTTCTTGGATCTTCTAAAATAAGAGGTAATAATCTGTCTATTGCTTTGCGTGCTTGATCAAACCTATTGCTCATTGACAATGACCTAGCCTCCACAACTAGTCTCCAAATTAAAGGGATAATCGGAGCATCGTTAAGTTCTTGGCTTATTCTTTCTATATCACCGAGTCGAGCAAGAGCACTCATTCTTAACTTGAAAAAGTCTTCATCTACTTTTGCCTTTGAGGCAGGAAGATAATGGATCAAATATTCAAATGCACCCAATTTACCCAACCAGTTAGAGAATATTAGTAATTCCTCTTTGTTGTCCAAATTAAGCATAGAAGAGCACTGGGAAATAATTAAATTCTGTTTCGAAGAGTTTTGCGTTTTTGTGTAAAGTAATGCATACACTCTGAGGAAATCAATGGGTTTAGAAGATGAATTCGCTCTTAATAATTCAATGCACCGCTCTAGGGCATTTTGACTAAGTGGTTCAAGTAAATTAATCAATGTCATGTGCCTAATTGCCTCAATCCCAATTTGGTTTCTTCTCGTTGATAAGGAAGCAAGTTTTCGGCTTACATTAATAGCAAGGGATTTATTATTTGAATTAACAATTAGCTTGGTTGCTAAGAAGATTCCCTCTGGGAATTCAGGGTTTTTTAAAAGAACTTTATTTACTCTATTGTAAGCGAGGTCAAGGTAACCGATCTCTGCAAGAAGTTCAGCCAAAGATAGAGCATTGGTTGGTTTTGAAATCCAAGTTTCGCTTTGCTCTAATTCCTGACCTAATTCCACAGCAATAGAAGCAGCGATTTTCATTTCTTTATTTGTTAGATTTCCTTCTTTGAGTAAAATCAAACATTTTCCAAATAATATATTTTTTTCTTTTAAATCGCCTTGAACTAGAGCGGACTTAGACCATAATGCAAGCGCTTTAAGAGGTTCCACTTTGAATAAAAGGTTCAAATAGTTTTCCTCAGCATCCTTTTGTTGAGGATTTAATAACAAAGCAAGGCGAGCTTTTCTGACTCCGCTTTCAAGAAGTCCGCCCGCATTGTCAATAGATGAATCCAAGTATACTTTTGATTCACTTAAAAGCCGATTCCCTTTGAATTCTTTGAATTTCCTTGTGTACAGATCGAATGAAAAAAATAAGCACCCAAAGATAAACAGTGAAAGAAGAGAGATGTAGTAGGTTATGTTCAATTAAAGTTAAAAATTGTTCACTATTGATTACTTGGAAAGTTGATCCTGCAGAGAATTAATAAACTCATTAAAACATTCATTTTATTGGCAAACTAAATTTGAAATACGCTACCGCCCTTGGCCGGATGCTCGAGTGCAAAGCCAATCGCTTTTTTCCAAGTATAATTTTTTGTGCAAATTAACCGGTGCTCAACGGATGAGCACTGGGGAAGTCTAAAGAATTTTCGTCAATCTCCATTTCCGTCGGTTGACCCAGAATTTCAAAAAGGACCTTGACTCTTTCTCTTGCTGGAATGAGTTGGGTTACTTTTCCTTCACCACCTTTAAATAAGCCGGCAATGATTTGTACACCATCACCAACTTTATGAGGGTGATCGGGAATTTCTAAAATGCCATCTGGGGAAATGAGTCGTAGTTCGATCATGACTTTAGGAGGGATTGGAACAGGTACTTCCTTTCTCCTAACAATGTAGGCAATACCACGGGCAAAATGTACATTTCTCAAATGAACAACAGGATCAAAACGGGCGAATAAGTAACCAGGGAAAAGTGGCCTTGCAACCGTAGGTGATGCTTTTTGGGGACGGATAGTTCGTGGTAGAAATACTTCAATGGAGTCAAGGGTTGAAAGAGTAGCTGATGCCACATTCTCCATTCTTGGTTTTGCCCGCAAACAATACCATCCAACGGCCCAATCGTCGAGGCAATCCTTTTGACTCATAACTTTAATAATCTGGCAAGTGCTGGCAAAAGGCGACCACTCGCCTTGGTTAGGCGTTTAAGTTTTTCAATTCGGATATTGTAAAACTCAAAATGTTCGGATGTTTCCATGGGCATCTCCTGTTCCATCCTTTTGATCCGATCTTTTGCACTCTCTAGATGGGGTAAGATTTCATCGTTTAAAAAAGTCGAAAATAGTCTTCTGAACTCACTCTCTGCGAGGTAATGATCCCGACGATCGCCCTGGACATAACTCGTCTTAACCGCCTTTAGTGATCTTAGAGTTTTCAAACCTTGACTTGCTGATCCAATGCTAATTTCAAGCCTTGATGCAACTTGATCCATGGTTAAAGCTTCTGGATTAAAATAAAGCAATCCATAGATTTCGCCAACAGACCTTGGTAGTCCAAGTAAACTCATTAGCCTGACAAAAAAATCAATAGACTCAAGTTCGAGGGCCTTAGAGATATTGTCTTTGGTTTGAAGAGAATTATTGTCATCCGCTTCCATATTTCATATATTTCAAAAAAATTTGAAAATAGCAAGAGATAATTGTATTGATAAATGCTTTCTTGCTAGTCATAAAAAAAATTGTATATTGAAAACAGCCTTTACTATGCCCAATCACAGAGACCAGGGACACCTTTTTTTACACAAGATTTGTGTATTTTCAGCTTGCTTTGCTTGGTTTTGGATAAGTGTTTATATTTGGGAAAGCTTTGATCTTTCTCTAATTATTCTTCCCTGGAATTATGCACTGGTCGCCTTGGCAGGTCTACTGGTTGCTTCCTTTGGTGCCTTCCAAAATTATGGTGCTTTTTTCATAAAGAATGGATGGCAGAGGATCCGCGACTCATTCACCAAGTCTAATTTCAAGACTGCGGTTATAGCTTTTTTTGTTTTTGGAGCATATTTTGCCACAAAGGATAAAGAAACCAGTCGTTTGTTTCTACTATTCTTTGTTACCGGTACTTGGCCGGTATTGGTTTTATCTAATTTTGCATTGCCAGGAATATTTAAGCGAATTATTGGATTTCGAGGGATTAACAGAAAAACTGTCATTATCGGTTTTCACGAATCTTTAGACAACCTTTCTGGTTGGATGAAAACCCAAGAATCCCACGGATTTTCCTTCTTGGGAAGCTTTACCTCAACTTCTGATAAGCCAATCAATAGAGATTTGCCTTGGTTGGGTCATTTTGTGGATTTGGATCAATATCTGGAAAAGAATGACATTCATCAGCTCGTTGTAATTCCTGATCGAAAAAAAGAAAACTGGGTTGCCCAAGTTGCAGATTTGGCGTCTAAGCACGGTTGTCGGATTCTTATTTACAACACCATGTCGGGTTTATTCGATTCTAGGCTTGTTTTTGTTGAAGAATCTGGTCGTCAATTCTTCACATTACTTAACGAGCCCTTAGAAAGTCCATTTAATCAAATGATTAAAAGGTTATTTGATCTTTCCATTAGCCTTCCAGCTCTGCTTTTGGTCTTTCCACTACTTTTAATTATGATTAAAATATTACAATCTTTGCAGTCACCCGGACCCCTGTTTTTTAAACAAGAAAGGGTTGGGCTTGGAGGAAAAAGATTTGTGATTTGGAAATTTAGATCCATGCATTATGACGAAGAAGGGGTTAGGGATGAGTCTAAACAAGCTCAGCCTGGAGATGAAAGAATTTTCCCTTTTGGTCGAACTATGAGAAGGTTCAGCATAGACGAAGTACCTCAATTCATTAATGTATTGAGAGGAGATATGAGTTTAGTTGGTCCCAGACCTTATCTCGCAGAACATGATTACCTATTCCAGCGCGATTATAAATCCTATCGCATTAGACAGTTCGTTAAACCAGGTGTAACTGGACCCGCTCAATGTCGGGGATTAAGGGGTGAGTTTACAGATCCTGAGTTGGTCAATAAACGAATTGAAATGGATTTCAACTATGTAGGGAATTGGAGTATATGGTTGGATGTAGAAATTGTTTTTCGTACCATCGGACAAGTTATTTTCCCTCCGAAGTCAGCTTATTAGTCTTTTCCACTATTGGCTTTAATTCGTGATTAGATTGGGGAGTAATTTCATTTGGTGACTAAGGAAGTTTTAGGCATTCCATTTTTTCAAGGTACTATTAAAAAGGCCTGTGATTCTGCCCGAAAGGGTGGACTGGTTGTTGCCCCTTCTGGTCCTGGAATGGCTCATGATTTAATAGGAACAAAAGGGTATGCCGTAGCCCTGAAAGGTGCTGATTTAATTCTCTTGGATAGTGGACTAATCTCACTTTGGAGTAGATTTTTCTTTAAAGAAACTTTGTTTCGACTATCTGGATTACTTTTCTTAAAGACATATTTAGATCAAACTGATTTGGGAAATGAAAAGTCTTTTTGGATAATGCCAGACAAAATTCAAGCTGATGGTATGCTTAAATGGCTTAAAGATAAGTACGGTATCTTAATTGATGACGATTGTGTCTACATTGCTCCGCGATATTCAGAGAAAAGTAGCATCGTTGATGAAAATCTTTTTCATCACATCATTATGACCAATCCGGATAATGTAATCATCCAATTAGGAGGTGGGGTTCAAGAACGACTTGGCTATGCTCTGAAATCTAAATTGCATGCAAAAACTACGATCTTGTGCACGGGAGCCGCTCTGGCATTTTTGTCAGGACAACAAACCAAGATTCCATTATGGGTAGACCGGCTTTTTATGGGGTGGGCTTTACGATGTCTGACTAAGCCCCAAGTCTTTATACCTAGATACCTTAAAGCCTTAAAACTACTTTATCTTTTGGCGAGATATGGATCAAAATCGCCCCTGAAAGCATAAGCTTGATCTTAGGTAACTATAATCGTGAATGGTTTGAGAAAGGGGAATTCAAGAAAAAGAGCAAGTGTTAGGGCTTTGGGTTGTCGCCTCAATCAGTACGAATCCTCAAGCATGGAAAATAGACTCAAAAATAAAGGCTATGAATTGGTACCCTTTGGAGAGAAAGCTGAACTTGGAGTGATCAATACCTGTACAGTTACTAATGAAGCGGACGGGAAATCAAGAAGTGTAATTCGTAAATTTGTAAGAACTAATCCAGAGGCAGTGACTATTGTTGTGGGTTGTTATTCTCAGGTTTCAGCCAATGAAATCGCAATGATTGAAGGCGTGGATTATGTCATCGGTAACCATGACAAAATTAATTTCCTTGATTATATTACTGAAGAAAAGCCAGTGGATCCAGTAATTGTTCGTGATCGAATAAGTAGGGAAGATTTTTCGATCGGATTTGTGGGGGACACCAATTATCTCCAGAGAGCAAATTTGAAAATACAAGATGGTTGTGATTTTATGTGCACATTTTGTATCATTCCCTTTGCCCGAGGGCGAGCCCGATCGAGGGACTGGAATGATTTAATGACCGAAGCGAAACTCATGCTTAAAAAGGGAGTCTCTGAGGTTGTATTAACTGGAGTTAATTTAGGCACCTATAAGTCGGAAAAGAAAGAGTTTCTTGAACTGATACACGCCTTGTCTAAGCTAAATGGATTAAAAAGATTGAGAATAAGTAGTATCGAACCAACTACAATCCCTGAGGAAATCTTTGGGCTTATGGCAGATCCAAGTCATTGCTTGATGCCATATTTACATGTCCCTTTGCAATCCGGTTGTGATTCTATTTTAAAAAAGATGAGGAGAAAATACAGCCTATCTGATATGAACCAATTTTTTGAGCGTGCATCCAACAAGATTCCTAATCTTTGTCTCGGTACCGACATAATGGTTGGATTTCCAGGAGAATCTGGAAAAGATTTTGAAAAAACCTGTGAAACCTTTATGGAATTTCCCTTTAACTATTGTCATGTTTTTACTTTTTCTGAAAGGGATGGAACACCTGCTGCAAAGATGGATGACCAAGTAACAATGAACGAGAGACGACAGCGGAGTGCTTACCTGCGCAGGTTATCAGCATCAAAAAGAATGGCTTTTCACGAAAGTCAAGTGGGGAGAGAATTGCGGGTTTTGATTGAGAACCCCAAGAATCAGCAATTTTCTGGATATTCGGATAATTATGTAAAAATTATTTTGAGTGAGGGATTTGAGGAATTTTCGAATAAAATTTCAAGAGTTAAAATATTGGAAGCAAGACCGGAATATGTGGTTGGTCAGTGGGTTAAATTCGAAAATTAATTGTTAAATTTCCAATAGTCTTGCTTTTGACTTCTATAAAAAGAATAACTAATTGATGCCGAAAATTTTATTATGTGACGGGCATAATCTTGCCTTTCGTGCCTTTTATGGAATCCGAGAGCTCAACCGGTCCGATGGTTTTCCCACTAATATGATTCATGGTTGGTTAAAAACTCTGTGGCGTCTAGAAGATGAAATTTTTCCGGATGAAGTGTATGTTTTCTTTGATAAAGGGGGGTGCCCCCGCCGTGAAAAAATACTTCCCGAATACAAAGCAAATCGTGGTTCCCCTCCCGAAGGTTTCTCCGAACAACTCGAATGGGTTAAAAAATTAACAGAGGCGCTTGGTTATTTTAGTTTTGAGATGGAAGGACTGGAAGCTGATGATTTGATTGCTTCTGCCGTACGCCAGAAAAAGTCACCAAGTCGGGATCTTATCATCGTCAGTGCAGATAAAGACTTAGCACAACTTGTTGACTCTGGTGTTCAACAATTACTTCCTCCTCCTACCTCTAACCCCAAACTTGGTTGGCGGACTCTTGATCCCTCTTCGGTGAAAGAGAAGTTTGGCGTGCCTCCAAATGGGATTTTGGATTACTTATCAATTATTGGAGATCAGTCCGATAATATTCCCGGGATTTCTGGAGTCGGCCCAAAGACTGCAGTTAAATGGCTCACTGAGTACAAGAACCTTGAGAATTTAATTCAAAACGCTGGAAGAGTGACACCAAAAAGATTTTGTAGTGCTATCTATGAGAATCGAGAACGACTGATGATGAATCGTGAACTTATTCGCTTGGAAGAAGAAATTGAATTTGAAATCCCTGAGCCTAGGCAAAAAGACCTTCAAATTTTGAAAGAAATTTTGGTAGAAATGGAAATGAGCAAATCTTGGGATGAAGCTCAAAGACGCTACATAAAATAATTCTAAGCTCAAATTTGTTTGCTTCTGAGCAAAATTAGAGGCATAATTAAACGCTTTTTTTATGACAGCTTTATTAAACTTTGGTCTGCCAAAAGGCAGTTTAGAAGATTCTACAATTAAATTATTTCGAAGAGCAGGATTTTCAGTCACCAAGAGTTCGCGTTCCTACAAACCATGCTGGGATGATGTCGAATTGGATGGTAGGTTTGTACGAGCTCAAGAAATGAGCAGGTATGTAGAGGATGGGTTTTTTGATTGTGGACTTACGGGCAGAGATTGGGTGCAAGAAAATGGCTCTGATGTGGAAATTGTCAGTGATTTAGTCTACAGTCGTGCATCCAACCGAATTTCAAAATGGGTCCTCGCTGTACCTGAGCATTCTGAGATCCGAGAGGTTGATGATCTTGAAGGAAAGTCAATCGCTACCGAGCTCGTTGGAGTTACTCAAAAGTACCTTGAGAACCACAATGTAAATGCGGAAATTGAATTTTCTTGGGGTGCGACCGAAGTAAAAGTACCAGAACTTGTTGATGCCATCGTAGATCTCACAGAAACAGGCAGTTCTTTGCGGGCAAACAATTTAAGAGTCATTGATGTTATCATGGAGACAAACACCGTTTTGATTGCGAATAAAGAAAGCTGGGCGAATGAGCCTAAACGATCCAAAATAGAAAATATATCACTTATGCTAGAGGCTGCCTTGCATGCTGATACCAAAGTTGGGCTGAAGTTAAATATTGAAAAATCCAAACTTAACGAAGCCATTTCCAAAATGCCTGCATTGCGAACACCTACGGTATCTCCTTTGACAGATAGTTCCTGGGTTGCTTTAGAAACCGTTATTGAGAAGAAGGTTTCACGGGAATTGATCCCCACGCTTAAGAGAATGGGGGCTGAAGGAATTGTAGAATACCCTCTCAATAAGATTGTGCCTTGATTACTTTTTCATCTTTTTAACCAATAGTTTATTGTTGCAGAAATAAAAATTTAGATCATAAATTCCAATAGCTCATTATTATTAACTAACCTAAACCCTCAACCCATCCGATTAGGCTGTTCGTTTTTCTTACGATCCTAAACCGTTGGCTATACAAACAAAAAAACAAGCATGAGTGCTGTTATGGAAGAATTGCTCGCAGAGAGCAAAATTGAATTATTAAAAGAAGGTTCCGTTATTAGCGGTACCATTATGGAAATACGTCCGACTGAGGTCGTGATAGATTTCGGTGGTAAAGCCGAGGGTACAATTCCCGCTCACGAGTTTTTGGACCTTGGTGAGCTTGAGATAGGCTCTGATTTAGAAGTATTTCTCGAGCGTCTTGAAGACCGGGACGGCAACCCTCAATTATCTTTTGACAAAGCAGAGCAAAAGAAAAATTGGGAGAAGATAGTGAACACCTGCGAAGAAGGTTCTGTTATAACAGGTCGGGTTCGTAGTAAGGTTAAGGGTGGTTTGGTCGTTAATATTGGAGTGGATGCCTTCCTTCCATCTTCACAGGTAGATATCCAAGCTCCCAAGAATTTGGACCAATTTGTTGGTCAGACTTTCGATTTCAAAGTTGTTAAAATTAACCGTGAAAGAAAAAACATCGTCGTTTCTCGAAGGGAACTCATTGAAGAAAGAAGGCAAGATAAGAAGCGCGAAATCTTATCAAAAATCAAGCCTGGAGAAACTCGGCGCGGTATGGTTAAGAACATCACAGACTATGGTGCTTTTATTGACTTGGATGGATTAGATGGTTTGCTGCACATCACCGATATGAGTTGGGGTCGAGTTTCTCACCCTAGCGAAATGGTAAAGACTGGAGAAGAAATTACAGTCTGCATCATTGATATAGATCAAAACCGAGAGCGTGTATCGTTAGGACTTAAACAGCTTTCCTCGAATCCATGGGATGAAATTGAGCGTAAATTCCCAATTAATGCCAAGGTTCGTGGAAAAGTCGTAAATCTTGTACCTTACGGTGCATTTATCGAATTGGAAGAAGGAGTTGAGGGACTTGTTCATGTTACTGAAATGTCGTGGACCAAGCGAATCACCAAACCGAGCGAGGTATTGAGTGTTGGTGATGAGGTTGATGCGGTTGTCTTGGGAATTCAGAAAGATGACCAGAAAATCTCGCTCGGATTAAGACAATTGGATGTCAATCCTTGGGATATGGCTACCCACAATTATCCCCCAGGTGCTCGAGTACGTGGAAAGATTCGAAACCTTACCTCCTACGGAGCATTTGTTGAGCTTGAAGAAGGCATCGATGGCATGGTCCATGTGTCCGATATGAGCTGGACACGTAAGATTAACAACCCGAGCGAAATGGTTAAGAAGGGCGACGAAGTAGACGCCATTGTCATTGAAGTCGATATTGACAGTCAGCGTATAAGCTTGGGTATGAAACAGCTTACTCAAGATCCATGGGAAGATATCGATAGAATTTACAAAATGGGTGAAGTAATTAAAGGCAAAGTTGCCAGAGTCGCTGGATACGGTGCATTTATCGAGCTTGAAAATGAAATAGATGGCCTTGTTCATATCAGTCAAGTGAGCGAAGAAAGAATCGAAAAGATTAAGGACTACCTCAACGAAGGAGATGAGGTTTCTGCTCGAGTCATTAAAATCGATAAAGAGGAGAGAAGGATCGGACTCAGTATAAAGGCCGCAAATTACGATGAAGATGCTTTGGCTAAGGAAGTTGCAGCATACGATGAGGTGGGCGAAGATCTGACAACCTCACTGGGTGATTTACTTGACGAAGCCACAGCATCGGATTCTGAGGAATAAAACTTAAATATCTTAGCTGTGAACTTTCTTCTTGCACCAGCATGAAGTGTTTTTGATTAGGATTTGTTCAAGATTCCCTGAAGGAACTTAGCCCTTTCGAGTATCATCTCATCATGCTTTACTTCTTCTGCCGTTCTTTGTTTTTCCAGTTTTGCCATGCTCTTCCTGAGCTCTCTCAAAGCATGTTCTTGAAGCTGCCTAACCCGCTCCCGGGTAACTCCGATTTTATCTCCAACTTCTTCAAGAGTTAAAGGGTCCAAACCTTCGAGTCCAAACCTGAGTCGAATAATATCGGCTTCTCTGGGCTCCAATTGGTTAAGGACTTTGCTAATGTCTCCTATGAGACTTTTGGATTGTAAGTTTTCAAGAGGGGATACCGCTTGGTCATCAGGCACGATTTCGCCTAATGTTGAACCTTCCTCTTCACCTAAAGGAGAATCAAGTGAGGCGGGTTTTTGGCTTACGGATTTTAGAAGTGTAATACGATTAACAGGAAGGTTCATCTCAGAAGCCAATTCATCGTCTGTTGGATCTCTGCCAAGTCGCTCTGTCAAGGCAGTGGTTGTCCTCCTGATCTGAGTAACCCGGTCAACCATATGAATAGGAAGTCGAATCGTTTTACTTTGGTTGGCTAAAGCTCTTTTAATCGACTGTTTGATCCACCATGATGCATAGGTACTAAGCTTTCCTCCTTTATTAGGGTCAAAACGCTCAACTGCCTTCATCAGACCGATATTACCTTCATTAATCAAGTCAAGGAGGGAAAGGCCTAAATTGGAATATTCATTAGCAATTTTTACAACTAGCCTAAGGTTAGCTGTAATCATCTTTTCACGAGCTTCGTCACTGCCTTTCTTGATTTCCGCAGCTAAATCGATTTCGTCTTGAACCGTTATTAATGGAATTTGTGAAATCTGTTGAAGATAGATTTGGAGAGATTCTTGCTCGGTATTTTGCATATTTTCCAAAAACAAAAGACGGACTTAATGAATATTTTCGGCCATGATTATAGCTTTTAGCATGCCTTTGGCTTTGTTTAAAGTTTCTTCGTATTCCAACTCGGGAATCGAATCAGCGACGATTCCTGCTCCTGCTTGCATATGGATTTGATTTCCCTTGATCATAGCCGTACGGATTGCAATGCAGGAATCATGATTACCATCGTATCCAAAATAACCAAGAGCACCTGCATATGCGTTTCTTTGAAGATTTTCAAATTCGGAAATAATTTGCATAGCTCTCACTTTGGGTGCTCCACTAACTGTCCCTGCGGGAAAAGTGGCTCGCATTAAATCAAAGGCACTGCGATCGTCTTCCAACTTCCCAATAACTTGGGAAACGATGTGCATTACATGGGAGTATCGTTCGATAGTCATGAATTCAGCAGCCTTCACCGTTCCAGGTTTACAAACTCTGCCAATGTCGTTACGGGCTAAATCAACTAGCATCAAATGCTCAGCTTTTTCTTTTTCATCTGCTAAAAGATCATTTTCAAACTCCAGATCCTCTTCTTCATTTGAACCGCGTGGTCTTGTTCCAGCAATTGGGCGAATTAATACCTCGTCTCCATCAAGACGCACATGTACTTCTGGAGAAGCCCCTACAATAGCGAAATCATCTCCTTCCAAAAGAAACATGTAAGGTGAGGGATTAATCGCCCTTATTGAACGATACAAATTGATTGCATCTCCCTGGAAGGCTTGGGTGAAACGTTGCGATATTACGGCTTGGATGATGTCTCCAGCACGAATGAATTCCTTTGTTTCCTCCACCAAACGCATGTATTCTTCTTTGGTGAAATTACCTTGAATAGGAGAAGGATTTTTAATATCTCTTAATTGAGTGGGAAATAATGAATGTGGTCTCTTTAAAGATTGGAAAATTTTCTCAATTCTAGAACAGGCCTTGGTATACTCATCATCGGGATCTTTTTTAGTCTCAATGTTTGAGCATATGGTAAGGGTTTGGCAGGCATGATCAAAAATCAGAACCGTGTCAGCAATCATAAAGAATAATAGGGGAAGACCAAGTTCATCCTCATCTGGTATTGGAATAGAGCTTTCAACACGATTCGCATATTCATATGACAAATATCCGACCGCACCACCGGAAAACCTTTGAGAAAGTTCGAGTCCATGGTAACGAAGGTTGGCCATTTCATCTTCGACTAATTCCAAGGGATCCTTGGGGGTCGGAATTACCGTAATGTCACGACCATGGACAAAGATCGTGGTTTCAGTGTGTCCAGCAGAAATGATTTTTCGGGGATTGCATCCGACGAACGAATATCTACTTACTTGTTCTCCACCCACTACTGATTCGAAAAGAAAAGCGGGCTTTTCTTGCGAAAGTTTTGAGTAAGCGGATAGGGGAGTTTCCGAGTCAGTGGTGAATTTTGCACTTATGGCGACAATATCAAAATCTTGAGCGATTTTTGAAAATTCATCTCTTGAAGGTGAAAAGTTCATTTTTTTGGGACATCCATGGTATGTTTGTACGGATTTAGTAATCGTTAGGTTACAAAATTTATAAAAAGAATGTTGCTATTTGCTATTGCACAAGACTGGGTGAATAAAAGAACACATATAAGGAAAACGGAAAAATCTTGCCCGCGAGCAAGAATAATCGAGAGGAAATAATGAAAAGAAATGTACATTGCGTAATTATGGGAGGGGGAAGAGGAACCAGACTTTATCCATTAACTAAGTTGAGATGTAAACCAGCCGTGCCGATTGCAGGAAAATACCGCCTCGTCGACATCCCAATAAGCAATTGTATCAATTCTGGTTTTAATCGCATTTATCTTTTGAGCCAATTCAATACTGCTTCCCTTCACCGCCATGTGCAGGATGCTTACAGGTTTGATCGCTTTGGTCGAGGATTCGTGGAAATCCTGTCTGCAGAACAGACCGAAGACGGAGATGATTGGTATCAGGGTACTGCAGATGCAGTACGAAGGAATTTGATTCATTTTCATGCCCATCCCGAAGATGTGTTCGTAATTCTTTCTGGTGATCAATTATACAGAATGGATTTTTCTGAAATGGTGAACGCGCATATTGATTGTGGAGCCGAGGTCACAGTTGCTGCTAAGCCAGTTCCTCTAAGTGAGGCATCTGGTCTTGGTTTGCTTAGAATTGGGAATGAAAACCGCATCATTGACTTTGTTGAGAAACCAACAGATCCTGAGGTAATCTCCCGTTTAGTCCCAAGTGATCTAAAAGGAAATGCTGAAGTGGAAGATCGCTGCCTTGCATCTATGGGTATTTATGTCTTCAAGGCATGTGCCATGATGGATGCTCTCGAAGGAAATGCAACTGATTTTGGAAAGGAAATTATTCCTTCTTTAGTAAGTTCTAAAAACCTGAAATGCCATGTATTTGACGATTATTGGGAGGATATCGGGACAGTCAGAGCTTTTTTTGAAGCCAACTTGCAGTTGACCGACGACAAACCTTTGTTTGACTTTTACGACGAAAAACTTCCAATATACAATTACCCGGATATTTTACCTACGGCAAAACTTGTTGAATGCTCTCTAAAAAATACCACGGTTGCAAGTGGTTGTAGAATAGGGAATTCATCTTTTGAGCGTTGCATGCTCGGCATAAGATCCGAAGTCGGAGATAACTGCCATTTTTCAAATGTTGTGATGATGGGAGCTGATTATCAAGATTATGATGATGGGTCTAATGACCAACAAATTTCAATTGGAGTAGGGGATGGATCAAGGATTCAAGATGCGATCATTGATAAGAATGCCCGAATTGGTGAAAATGTTCGGTTGAGCCCTAAGGGAGTTCAGGAAGGCTGGGCAGATGAAAGACAAAATATTTATGCTCGAGATGGAGTTTTGGTCATCGTGAAGAATGCATTTGTCGAGTCCGGAACGAAAATAGGTAAAATATAATCAGAATTTGCCTTGCTCCGCTTGTTGGAGGCAAGTAAAGAGTCTTAGTCATGACAGATTTTCCAGAAAATTTAAAATATACCAAAGACCACGAATGGCTTAAAAAACTGGATGACGGGAATTTTCTCGTAGGTATTACTCATCATGCCCAAGATAGTCTGGGAGATGTTACCTTTGTTGAACTACCAGAAATTGGCTCCTCATTTATGGAAAATGATGTCTTTGGTGTCGTCGAATCGGTAAAAGCGGCTTCAGATCTATTTATGCCGATTGAGGGGGAAGTAGTTGAGTGCAATGAGGAACTTAACGATTCCCCGGAAAAGGTTAATCAAGATCCTTACGGCGATGGATGGATGATTAAAATTTCAAGCAAGAATATTTCAGATATGGATAAACTAATGGACTCTCAAACCTATCAGTCTGAAGTTGGCTAGTTCTCAAGTCAAAAATCACTTGCGAACAGCTTGTTTTTAGGGTTAATGTAGACCTTCGCATGTTGAAAGCCGAACGCTCTTTTTATCCATTTGCTTTTCCTCAGAAGGCACCTGTATTTTTTTGCATTCTTTTTTCGACCTTCATCTCTTGCTTTGGGAGTAAAATCGAGCCCACCGTCATCTTAGCTTCCCTTGAAGGTCAAGTTCACTCCTTTTCCCTGGAGGATGAGTTTAAGGTTTCTCTAGATTCCTCGTCAATCGGCAAGACATTCTCGCAAAAATCAGTTTTGACTACCGGAAAAGATGGAAAAGCGGGATTATTGTTTTCCAATGGAACATTGATCACCGTAAAGCCTGGTTCCCGATTCTACCTGCGCAAATACAACCAAGAAATTGTTTTAAATGCAGATATTACCAACCCTTCCAAAATGGAAGAAGAACCCAGTAATTCAGAATTATTTGCCCACTTAGACTTTGGTGAGCTTATCGTAAAAGCTCCGAAGTTGAATAAAGGTTCGATGATGGTTTTAAGCAGTCCCCTTGGTACTGCAGGCATTCGTGGGACCATGTTTCAATTGATGGCTGTTCGGAATCCACTTACTGGTGATATTTCTGGCGGTATCAATCTAATTTCCGGAGATATTGACTTTACCGATACTAGTGGCAATGCAGTGACTCTTGTCTCTGGTCAATCTATTGTTGCTGCCACCAGTAAGTTGGGGGAAAATATCGGAGCACAAACTGGCGGTCTCGTTGACCTGACTTCCACTTTTGGCCCAAGTTTATCCGGTACTGGAATGCCACCTGCAATGGATTCGCTTTTCCCATCAGCAACTTCTGGATCTGGTGAGGAAAGCAGTGCAGACGATACAACTAGCTCAGCTTTTGATTCCGGTGGGCTACTTGCTGGCGGTGCCTCGGGTGGGGGGTGGGAAATGATTCAAGAGATTGCATCCGAGGTATTTTTTGAAATTGAGGGTGCAGAATCAAGCTCAAGCTCGATATCTTTTGATTCCATGCTTGTTGCGGTTAGTTTAGATACTCCCACCCCAGAACTTGCTGCCCCTGGAGAATCGGCAATTTTATCGGGTGGTTCGGATTCCCCTTTAACTCCTGATCCATTTCAAGGTGCTCACCCCCTTATGAATCTGCAAGGGGATGACTACTTGGTACTTGAGCTCACCGATAAGGACTTTGGAGATATTGACCCGTGGATCGATGCAACTGATTTCTTAGGTAATGATTTATCCACTATTGTGAGCCTTGAAAATCCACCGGATTTGCAAAAACCTGATACCTATACTTTGGAGTACAAAGTTACAGACTTGCGCGGATTAACTACTGGAATCAATCGCACCGTGGAAGTTGTAGAAACTAAACCCAAGATAGAACTAACTTCTGGAAAGTATGGCTCAATACAGGAAAACGGAGAGCAAATATTCACATTTTTAGTTCAAAAAAAATATGCCAATTACCCTACTCCCGATGACGGCCCCTTCAATGTTATTTGGGAATTAGATCCCCCTCTTGATGTAACCCTTGAAAATTCCCCTTATCCGAAATTTTCTCTTAAATACTACGAGCAGAGTTCAGATGATTTTACTTATGAAGAGAAGACAGTAACGGACCTACCATATCCTGCCGACTCTCTCTCTTTGTCATTGGTAGTGCTTTTAACCGATGGAGGTAAAACAGAATTTCGACTGGAAAAAGGATCCATTGACTACTCCAAAATTACCGCAGCTGGAGAACCTGATTCGGAGGTAACTTTCACCTTTAATGATTATGATTACCGATATTCAGACAGCAGGACCAATCTTTCCCTTACAGAGGTTGAACAAACGGTGGTGCAAAAGATAAGAATAATCGACAACCAGCCTCCTATTCTATCCGTACTATCTGGATTTGATCAAAGTGACCCTCATCAAGTTGAGGGTGTATTGAATACAACTTTTGTAGATCCGGGAATTTTAATTTTAGATAACTATTATTCCCAACAAGAAATTGAAGAAAATCTTGGTTATCAATCTGGATCTGTTGAATCTTCATTCGGTACCGTGGATATGAATATAGCAGGAATTTACGAAGTTATCTATCAAGGAATCAAAGACCCATCTGGCAACGATGCTTTACCTATCACAAGATGGGTTGAAGTTTATGACCAAACCCTGCCCGAGCTAACCATATATGGAGCGGATCCATTTTTCGTGGATGTAAACAATACAAATAGCCTATTCCGAGATCCTGGAGCAATGGCTTATGATAACCTTGATGGTACCATAGAATGGGAAACCGGAAAAATTTCGGTTTCTATGCAAAGTTTTGATGAAAATGGTTCTGCAGTCTCAACTGATTCAACAGTCGATGAAATTGTTGCTGTGGCAAAAACTCAAGCGAGTTTAAATAAAACCTTTCAAATGATTTACAGCTACATCGATGCAGCTGGAAATGAAGGGACTACCACCCGTCAAATTGTTTTAATCAATTCACCCTTTGATGAGCCCTTTATTATTGATAGCTCTCCAAGTGATAACCCATTGATTGTTGATGTTTTGGTTGTGAGTGATTCAACCACTGGTCTTCGCAGAGATCCAAATACTAATAACTTCGAGCCAGGAGTAACCGCATACAAAGATTTTGGAGGTAATTTAGAGCCCCAAAACTTAACCTCAGAGGTTTCAGAGAATGAATACATAGGAGGTGTCCTTGGTGCGATTGACGATACAGTTGTAAACTACAGCCTTAAACTGGACTCGTTTGTAGATCCACTGGGAAATCCCGATGAAAGCTACCGAAGCATTATCAAATATGTTGTACAAGATGAATTTGGGAATGAAGCAACTTACACTCGTGAAATAAGGGTGGTTGATAGAGAGGGTCCTTTGATTTCATTGGCAAATGGAACTGAGGGCGGTAAAAATTTTAGCTATGTGCAAGCTGGCATTCCATTCGTAGATCCAGGATATGTGGCATCAGATAATTATGATGAAAATGTCACCGTTACTTCAAAACTTGTCCAAGTTGATACCGAGCAGGAACTTAGTTTTGATTTGGTTTCATCCATTGGATTTACCGACATTGGATCCTATGAAATTCGATATTCAGCTGAGGATAAAAACGGAAACTTGGCAAGTGAGAATTCTCAAAGTGACACAGTTCGTACCATCGAAGTAATTGATACTTACAAGCCTCAAGTTGCTTTGTTTACTCACGATTTTGTTAGAGGAACAAGCACGAGTTTAAATTCCGTGAACGATCCAACCGAGTTGGAAAACACTTCGATTCTTGACTTGGAAAATCCAATTCCTAGCTCTATTTCTTCTTCCCTAACATCCTTTACTGGTTGGACAGGGTCTGACTTTGACCCGGATGTCGCACTTACCCTTCTTACTGAATCCGATTTTTATGTTTTTGCGGAAGAAGATGAGATCCTTGTCGATGGTCATCCGAATCCCATCGTTGAAGCTACCGATTCCAATGGTCGTTATCGTTATCGGATGAGTGGCTTTTACATTAAAGATAAAAATACCAACGCCGTTGTTTTTGAAGATCCGGGAATTTATGCGAGGAATGATTCCAATGTACCGCTTAGCTTTTCTTCCACCATCACTCCTGTTACCAAAGCAAATGATCCAAACACCGTTCTTTCTTACAAAATAAACTATTATGTTAGCCAACAGGACAATACTGGGGCTAATCAGATTATTGCAGCCCGTCGTGTTTACATCATTGATCAGGAAAAGCCACTAATTACTCTTGAACCGTCGACTGACGGAACCAACAGTTTTGTCATCATTGAGGCAAACCGACAACCTACTTCAACGGATACCTACACCGATTTACACGGAGACGCAGCCAAATTATTTTACTCCAATGTTTCCCCTCCAAATGATGTAGTATCTGGAAAATATCTTTCACTTTCAGCCATTGACGCCATGGATGGAGTCCTTACAGATGCCATTGTTCGGACCATTAAAGATGATAATGGGAGTTCAGTTGAGATTTCTTCAAACAGTGACCAAAATACTGTCGCAACAAATGTTTATTCCCAAATTGATGCTACAATATTGGATAAGAAATATACCATCGAATACTATGTGAATGACATACCCATTGATAGTTCTATTCCACCGAATACCTCAGACTTAGTCGTTCGTCATTTAATTGTCAAAGACACCGAACCACCCGTCATCAATGTTACCGAGTTAAATAGTACATTTATGATCGATTTTCTCTCCACTTCGAACCCCGACATTAACGATGGTAAATCAGTTGCCACTTATCTTCTTACCGGTCTTTCTGCGACCGATGCAAATGATTATGATCAAGAGTTAGGAAGAGCAGGTGTCACGAATTCTAATGCTCTTCCAACTACTACAGATCCTGACGATACGAATTGGGTACTAGCTACAGATGGAAATGGTGCAGTGAGCAGTGCAACTTACAACTCAAAATGGAAATTAGAGTTTACCCCAGCCTTTAGTCCTGGGGCGATTTATCCGGAAACTCGTGGTGCAAATTCAGGTTATGAAGTTAAGATATCGGTGACGGATCAATCCGGAAATATTAGCGGTGAAGTTTTGAGATACCTGCAAGTTGGAGATTTTACACCACCCACATTAAC
>DEYT01000036.1:36884-49110 GCA_002364975.1 Opitutia bacterium UBA3151
ACCAATCAATCGAATTACTTAGGTCTACAGGGATATCCTGCGGGAACTTCAGGTAATGAGGGAAAAAATGCCCCTTTTATCGATCAACCTATTTCCTCTACCAATCCAGAGTATAACGCTACCGGATTTACCGATGGTGCCCATAGAATGCTAATTGCGGATTACGATTTTGTTGAACCCGGAATCTACGCCGAGGATGCTAATGCCTATTTCGATGTGGATGATAACTATCCGGATCTTGATGGAGATGGTATCGGAGAAGGTCATGCCTTTGTTAGAGTGAATTCAAGAGATTTGATGAATGATTGTTCAGAAGGGGCTGGGAAGATTCACATTTACAGCTTTTTCGAGAAGAATTCATACACTATGAATGACTGGCAGGAGCTGTTGGCCAGCAATTCTTATGGTTTTCCAACTGAGTTATTACCTGATTTAAATGGTACTGGATCTCCGGCTAGAATTCCAGATGTGCGGGCAGAAGATAATTCAAGCGAGGGGGGGAGGGGTTCTTTTTATGGTTTCGAGGACAATAAAACAGATTTTACCAATTTTAAAATGACCACTATCACAATCGAATATAGGGTGATGGACGGGTGGGATAATAAATCTGAAATCAGTACAAGGATGGTATATATCTATGAGAGTAGGCAATTTGGAGATTTTGCATTTTATGCAACACCACTTACAGATGCATCGGGTGCGAAATTTGAACAATTTTATGATAACGGATCCGGTGATCCTTTCTTACGCTCTAATCGAAAAGATTTGGATGGGGATGGAGTCAGTGATTTTTGGGAGATTGCTCTTGGAACTGATCCAGAAGATTCTTCAGACTTTCCAGTTATGGCAAACGAAGATACTTTTAAAGCTTTGACTCAGGGGGATTTTGCTTCCGATCCAGTTGCAGAATTGAAATCTCGCCTTAGCACTCTGCATGATGCAAGCCAATTAAGTGGAGTTTCTGGCTTGGGTGATTTCAATGCCACGCAAGGGCTATAGCCCATATTTTTATTGTTAGCTGCACCCAATTTTTAGCCCCCATAGTTTAACGGATAAAACACTGGTTTCCTAAACCGTAGATCGAGGTTCGATTCCTCGTGGGGGCGCCATTTAGCATAAACACCTGTTGATCTTATCATCTGGAAATAAGCAGGTTGCTTGAAAATTTAGATTAAGCTATCGATTGAAATTAAATGGATGGATAAAACAATATTATATTATCGGTTCTTCCTCCTTTCCTGCTTTTGGGGTTAGGAGCTTTTGCTAGAAAAGTTGGCTGGTTTAGAGCTGAAGCAGATGCTTCAATAAGTATGATAACAATCCGAGTATTATACCCATGTTTTTTTCTCTATCATATCCCTGGTGCTCAAACTATAGTCCTTGATTTCAGAAGTATTTTGACACCTCTTTATGGATTTTTTTCCATCTTAATCGGGTTTATTTTATCATGGGCAGTATCTCATATTTTCAAAATGGAAACGCATACAGCTAAATCTTTTCGTTTTAGTTCTGGTATTTTTAACTATGGATTTATTGCAATACCAGTCGGTGAGGCACTTTTTGGGACAGAAATTGTAGTTCGAATTATACTTTTTAATCTTGGGGTTGAAGTTGCAATTTGGACTATAGGAATCGTAGTTCTGACTTCCAATAAGCTTAGCGTATCAGGAATGCTTAATCCTCCCTCCGTTCCTGTTCTCATTGCTTTATTTGTTGAAGTATTGGGAGGGAAAGAGCTTTTACCCTCTTTCGTCTGGGAAGTGGTTATGCAGGTTGGGCGTTGTTCAATTCCAATTGGTTTAATCTTAATTGGGGGTATCTTTTACATTTAAAATGGAAGGTGCTTCAATACCGGTTAGAAACTTTATGTTTCCTTCAATTGTACTCCCTTTTTTGTACCTATTTCCATTACCGGGTGGAATGGAATGGATGAAGTCTGTACTAATAACACAGGTTGCGATGCCTGCTGGAATATTTGCAATTGTAATTGTGGGGAATTATGAGGGCGATAAAGAGACTGCAATGAGATCAATCCTAGTAACCATGATTGCCAGTATCATAACACTGCCTCTATGGTTAATGATTGGAGTAAGTCTTTAACTAATCACTTCCGTCTTCGTAGTTTGATTTGGATTCCAAAGTTTCAAAAATATTGGTAACCGAACGACGGAGTTTGTTGTATTCTTCAGCGTATATCAAGGATACGAGGTAGTGCTTGAATTCTTTTCGATCACGAATAATTTTCAAATCTAATTCTTCCATCTCCTGAGCGAACTTGATATGCATTTTGTCAATATCATTGTCAAATTTTTTGTATTCTTTTTCAAGGTGCTGCTTAGCACGGGAAATGGCACCAATAAGATTTCGAGAGTCTCTACAGTCTTTGGATGTTAATTGATGAAATGCAATAATTCCTGAACCCAAAGCTGCACCAAATGCAGTCAGTTCAAACTCGCTCTTTTGGCTTTCTTTGGTGGCCCAGCCTTCGATTGCTTTTATTAGACGCGTAATGGAGGCACGGGCTTCTTCCGAATCAGAAATTTGAAGATCATCATCATCCATGACATATTAGGTTAAAAATAGAGAGATATTAGTTTTAATTAGTTTTACAATGAACGACCCCAAATACCTTTGTCAAATCGAATTGATCATTGTCTGTATCAAATTTGCAAACTTTTTGACTTACAGTATTCGAAAAGGGATCGTTTTACTTTTCCACTAAGCAGAATCATTCCAAGAATATTTGGGAATGCCATTCCTAGAATCATAAGATCGCTGAAGGTAAGAATATTCTTCGCGGTAATGATAGAGCCAAGAAAGGTAAAACCCATAAAGAGAATCTTGTAACTTAAGGAAGACTTATCTCCAAACAACCAAACCCAACAACGTTCACCATAGTAAGACCAAGATATCATGGTTGAAAATGCAAACAAAAATACGGCAACGGATAAAATGTACGGGAACCAAGGAATGACGCTCCCCATAGCCGCTGAAGTCAAGGCCCCACCTTGGTCATTAATTATGAATTGTTGATTCGCAGGATCAAGATAGGCACCAGTTATAATAATTACCAAAGCGGTCATACTGCAGACCACAATGGTATCTATAAAGGGCTCGAGCAAAGCAACAATTCCTTCTTCAGCTGGGTGTGAAACTTTTGCCGCAGAGTGAGCAATGGCAGCTGAACCAATACCTGCTTCATTGGAAAAAACAGCTCTTTTTACTCCGATTATTAGGATCCCTAAAAAGCCACCAATGCCAGCATCAAGAGTGAAAGCACTTTTGAAAATTAAAGCGACAGCTGCTGGGATGTCAGAGAAATGAAAAAGTAAAATAGTTACACAGGCTAAAAGGTAAATTCCGCACATTGCGGGTACCACCCTTGAAGCAACCGATGCAATGCTCTTGATGCCCCCAACAATTACTAAACCGACTAAGCAAGTCATAATAAGACCATATACCCAAGGCATTGACCCAAGACTAGGAACCACGGTTTTGATCAAATCAAGGGATTGAACTACCTGAAATGCATTGCCGCCCCCAAAGGAAGCACCTACACAAAGAATACAAAATAATCCGGCCAAAAAGCCTCCGAAATGCTTTAAATTCAAATCTCTCAGACCATCTGAAAGGTAGTGCATAGCACCACCCATAATCTTACCATCTTTTCTAATCTTACGATATTTCTGTCCCAGCAAGCATTCGGTGAATTTGGAAGACATTCCCAAAAAACCAACCAATATCATCCAAAAAGTAGCACCTGGGCCACCAGTTCCGATCGCGATCGCTACTCCTGCAATATTTCCCAAACCAACTGTTGCAGATAATGCAGTTGTCAAAGCTTGAAAATGAGTAACTTCACCCTTGGCTCTATTCGATGGATTATCATGTTTTCCACATACTAGCTCAATGGCATGACGAAAGAGGCGCAGGTTTATGAATCTCATTTTTAAGGTAAAAAATAAGGCTCCTGCTAACAACCATGCGACCACGAGGGGAAAAGATTGAAGGTCAAAGGTTTCTCCCACAGTTTTTATCTTTCGCGGCAGAATAAAAGATGCCACTAATTCATCCCTAGATGAGTAAGGCAATTCGATTAAGAGATTGTCCGTCTTTTGGTATCTTTGAGCTATAAATTCTATCGATTGAATTGATAATTTACTTTTACTCTTGGCTACAACTGGTGAGTACAAACCTCGAATGTAATTCTTACCAGTTAAATTTTTGAGATTCTCACTAGAAAATTCGAAGACGGGAGATATGTTAATTTTATGTTCTGTACCGGGAATTTCCCAAAACAGAAATGAGACTAATGGCTGGACTGCATATTTTCCAAAAAAAGAATCAATCTGTTTTTGCCAGTCATACGAATCCTCTTCTGCTTGGGCAGAGAATGAGAGAAGGAATGGTAGAATGATCGCAATGAGGGGAAACAATCTTGAACTCATATTTAGATTAGTGACAAATTTGAAATAAAATTAGATTGTGAATTCATTTTAAGGAGTGCAAGGGTTAAGATATATAAATGTAATAGCTAAAATTAATAAATGGGTATTCTTGAAAAATATATACTGGTACAATGGGGAAAATGGTTTGGTCTATCCTCTTTTTTCCTCTTAATGATTCTTTTGCTTCAGTTGATAAGCGAAAGCTATAACCAGTTCTCATCCGATGATTTTAGTACAATCTTTTCTTGGCTCTCTCTTCGTTGCCTGGCTTTTATTCCTTGGATTTTGCCAATTGCGTGTTTCTCTGCGACCTTGTTAACCGTATCTTTCCTTATAATCAAAGGAGAAATGACTGGAATACTTTCTTGTTCTTTTTCTGTGATCTATTGCTTTCGATCAATTTTTATATTTGGCTTTTTGATATCCATTGTAGCTTGGCTCTCGATTATTTATTATCATGATTTGAAGCAAAGGCTAGCATTTGAAACTACTGAACTTTCTCAGGAATCGCATTTTCAAATGAAAATAGATACAAAGCGATTATGGTATTTTTCCAGATTTGATCTGGATAGAGAAAGAGGGGAAAATGTACATTTATATGCTTATGATTCGCAAGGAAATGATAGCTATAGAGTTAGGGCCAAAAAAGCACACTGGGATGCCCGAAATCATTGGGTTTTCGAGAATGGACAATTCATGGGCTTTGTATCGAATGAGGGCCTTCCCATTATGGATTCGAATTCCAAACAGATAGTTTGGGATAAAGATTCCAAAAGGTCTTCCTCTGACTCCGGTAAGATTTCTCCTAGTTTCTACAAAAAATTTGATTCTTTAGTTTTTTCTCCCGGAATGGATGACCCAGAGGTTCCGATTCTCCTTTCAAAGCGTGCTAATATACTTTCTTTTTTTGAGCTGGTTAAGGTCATAGATACTTATCCGGATTCAAGCTCAGCACATATTTTTCCATATCGCTATCGCCTATATCAATTGATCTGGAATTCACTCGGGTGCCTGTTATCAATATTTTGCGGTTTGATGCTTGTAATCAGTAATAAAAATCAAAAGTTAGGCCAAATTATAGGAATGAGTACGGTTGGTATTTTACTATTTTACGGATTCCGAACGGTCTTTGATTCTCTTGGAGAAAATGGAATCTTGTCCGCAAGTTTTTGTGCAGGACTTCCCTATCTTGGGATCCTTTTAATTTCTATCTTTTACTACCATTTTTCAAATTCTAAGGATTCTACTTGGTCTGCCGGAAAAGCTTAGTTTGTTACTTCCCTAATTTGAATACTTTCTACTACTTTATCGTGAGCAAAAACATTTGTGACCGTAATGAGATGATCTCCGTGATGAACCCATTCCTCTTCTAGAAGTTTTTTAATCGCCACTTGTATAGTTATTTCTGGATCATTTGAAAAATCGATTAGAAAAGGTTCGATCCCCCATATCAATCGAAGCCGACGATGAAGTCCATCAACATCAGTAAATGCAAAAAGAGGAGCTCCATTAGGCCGAAGAGCACCCAGCTTAGCCGCGAGATCACCACTCCGGGTGAAAACGAGTACAGCAGAATTCTCCATTCTCATCGCAAGCATAGCGGCTGAGCGTAACATTTTTGCTTTTGGGCGGAAAAGCTTCAATTCTTCAGTCAACCCTGGTTGAATTTCTTCTTCTAAGCGGGAAGAAATCCGATTAAGCATTTGTACGCATTCAATCGGATATTTACCGGTGGTGGTTTCTCCACTTAACATTATGCAGTCAGCACCCTCATTGACAGCATTCGCAACATCACTGACTTCAGCACGAGTCGGTACTGGAGATTCAATCATCGACTCAAGCATATGAGTTGCAATGATCACTGGTTTACCACCTGCGAGGCAGGACCCAACTGTTTTTCTTTGAATAATGGGTAAATCTTCAAATGCACACTCAATTCCAAGATCTCCACGAGCAACCATTAAGGCATCGGAAGCTTTGATGATCTCCTCAATATTTTGAACGCCTTTTTGATCTTCGATCTTGGCTATGATTTGAGCGTCAGAACCGTTTTCGCGAAGGAAACTACGAAATAAGTCTATGGAGTCCGCATCTCGTGTAAAAGACAGGGCAAAGTAATCGTGCGTGCTTTCGATTCCTACTAAAGAATCTTTTCTATCTTTTCCAGTTAGGGAAGGAAGTCCAGTTTCTATACCTGGTAAATTCACATGCCTGCGGCTTTTTAGAGTCGCGTCTTGTTTAACTTGGCAACGTATTTTTTCGGGAGAGGAATCAAGAACTAAAAGTGGAATCAAGCCGTTGTCTAGTAATATGGTGTTTCCAGATTTGATATGTTCGGGTAACCTGTCATAATTAACTTCTATCTGCCAAATTTCTCCAGTAATGGGAGGGCTTGGTTGAGCTTCAAAAATAAGATCTAGCAAATCATCTTCTTTTAAATTTACTTCGTTATGGAGATAACCTGTACGAATCTCAGGGCCTTTTACATCCATCATGATCGCGGGTTCCCGATTGAGTTCGGTACCAACATCTCGAATTCTCTGGCTTATTGTCTTTACCCAATCGTGATCTGCGTGTGCCATGTTGATTCGAAATACATCAACATGAGATTCAATAAGCTTTTTAAGCATTTCTCTGGACTCGGTTGCAGGACCGATGGTTGCAATAACCTTAGTGTGACGAGGTAAACTTCTCATATCGGGATAGATGCTGAGTTAATGGGATCTACAATAAAGGTATCAAATCGATTGCCTTGCCCGGGCAATTTTCCAAATTGTGCTCGGACGGTCTCTACATCATTACAATCCTTGCTCAGATGCATCAGAAAAACTTTATCCCAATTGGAATCTGTAAAAGATTCGAGTAATTCGTAGGTTTTTTGATTGGATAAGTGACCATGCCGCCCTCTAATTCTTTGCTTTAAGCTCCAGGGTCGTTTCGTGTCTTCATCCAACATTCGCTGACAATAATTGGACTCAATAACTAAAATTTTTGCTTCTTTGATTCTTTCCCGAACCAAGGAGGGAACAAAGCCCAAATCCGTAACCCAAGCCAAACTATAATACGGATTAAAAAGGTCATCACCACCCCATTCAAAGAAAAAACCAACGGGGTCATATGCATCGTGGGGGACGCTGAATGGATGAATTTTCAGATTTCTGAAAACAAATTTTGTACCGGTCTCAAAAACTTTCCAGTTTGGTCTACGCGATAAATTTGGTTGTATGGCATTGATTGTATCTTTGTTAGCATAAATGGGCAGGTTTGCGTACTTCGAAAGACCTTTGATTCCAATACTATGATCATTGTGTTCATGGGTTAAGAAAACCGCATCAATTTTTTCAATTTCAATTTCTTCTTTTTTTAGAAGAGTTTGAATCCTTCTACATGATAACCCTGCGTCAATTAAAACAGTGAGTTCCCCTATGCGAAGAATTGCGGAATTGCCAGAGCTACTAGATCCGAGTATTTTAAAAAAAATGTTCACCTGTAGATTAAAGTCTGAGGTACACCGCTTTTAAGCCAATCAAAAAAAGCAAAATCTTAAAAAGTCTTGATGAATTGAAGTCAACTTTCTTTTTTTTTGGAAATTTCCCTCCCTTATTCTTTAAATTTTACTCATATGGAATACGAAATATTTGATGTAGTTAATCTTCGCGACGAAGTAATGTATCAAGAAAAGAGGTCCGTTGTTCATGAAAAAGGGTTGTTCCATAGGGCAGTTCATATTTTTGCTAGATCAAAAAACGGAATGTGGATCTTGCAAAAGAGATCCGCTTCGAAGGATATAGATCCTCTTCTTTGGACAAGTAGTTGCTCAGGTCATGTCGATGCTGGAGAAGATTACCTCAATGCTGTAGTAAGAGAATGTGAAGAAGAGCTTGGGGTTAGTCTTTTAACCGATCGGTTTTTGGAATTAATACAGATCAGTCCTTGCCATGAAACTGGAAATGAATTTGTTCGGGTTTTCGCTCTCAAAGATTTAATTTCTCCTAAAAAAAATCTTAAAGAAATCGACGCTTTGGAAACATATTCAATATCTGAAATCGAAAAGGAAATCGAGTGTGGTAGTCAGAAATTTAGTATCTCCTTTATTCATATATTCAAATTGATAAAGAGACATCTCCGGAGGCTCACATGAGTTCTAGTTGTTCACCTTCGGGATTTGAGCCTGAAGCCATGCCTGTCACCTCCCAACCCCTTTCTGTCAACATTCTACCCTGAGGTGTTCTCTTTAGGTAGCCTTCTTGAATAAGAAATGGCTCATGTACTTCCTCTAAGGTATGTTCTTCTTCATTTACTCCAACTGCGATAGTACCGAGACCAACCGGGCCACCTTTGTAGTTTATTGCAATCATTGAAAGGATTCTTTTATCCATTTCATCAAGTCCTCTCCCATCAATTTCGAGAAGTTCGAGTGCGGATGCAGCAGTCTTTCTGCTTATTTGCCCATCTCCTCTTTGTTCTGAATAGTCTCTTGTAAAATGAATAAGATTGTTCGCAATACGGGGTGTACCTCTTGCTCGAGATGCAATTTCTTCCGCTCCTTCCTGATCGATAATGCAATTAAGAAGATCACAACTTCTAAGCACGATCTTCGCTAGGTCTTTTTTGTCATAATAATCGAGTCTAGTTTGGAGTGTAAACCGACTTCTCATCGGAGCTGTTAATAAGCCTACTCTGGTAGTGGCTCCTATAAGGGTAAACTTTGGAATTTCTAATCGCACGCTTCTTGCGTTCGGACCCTGATCAATCATGATGTCGATTCGATAGTCCTCCATCGCAGAATAAAGATATTCTTCAACCGTTTTGGGAATCCGATGAATTTCATCAATAAATAGAATTTCACCTTCTTGCAAGTTCGTCAACAATCCCGCGAGATCACCAGGCTTATCGATTACCGGACCAGAAGTAATTCTCACCTCTCTATTCAGTTCTTGGGCGATGATGTGGGCGAGCGTTGTTTTGCCTAGGCCAGGCGGACCGCAAAGTAATATGTGCTTGAGAGGTTCTTCCCTTTTCACCGCTGCTCCAACCATTACCTGCAATCTTTCTAGAGTTTTACGCTGGCCGGTGAAGTCTGCAAAAGTAGGAGGTCGAAGAGCCGCATCGATTTCACCAGCATTTCGAAGTGCCCGCTCTCCTAATTCTGCTCCTTTTGGAATATCTTCACTCATGTTTTCTTTGTTTTATTCGAAGAAAGGTGTAAAAGATTTTGGGAGAGCATTTTCTGGCAATCTTTCGACCTCAGCTCCGAGTGCTCGAAGTTTTTTATCAAATTTATCATATCCTCGATCAAGATGGTAAATTCGTTGAACCCAAGTTTCATCTTTGGCTGCAAGACCAGCAAGAATTAATGCAGCGCTTGCTCTCAGGTCTGATGCCATAACTGGAGCACCTGTTAATCTTTTGCCGCCTTGAACGACTGCACTTGGGCCTTCCAAAGATATTTCAGCCCCCATTCTAAGAAGCTCTGGAACATGCATGAATCTACTTGGGTATACTCTTTCAGTCAAAATACTAAGTCCGGGTGCTATGCAGGCAAGAGCTGTCATTTGTGCTTGAAGATCGGTTGGGAACCCGGGGTAGGGCAGGGTAATCACTTTAAAAGGATTTAATCCCTTAGGGCTTACTTTGATCAAAAGGTTGCTTTTTGCTTGATTGGATAATTCGATACCGCACTCCTGCATTACATTTGCAAAAGCTCCAAGATGCTCACTCTGGCATCCTTTAATTAAAATTTCTCCATTAGTAATTCCTGCGGCAATTGCGTAAGTTGCAGTTTCAATACGGTCTGGAATCACATGATGACGACATCCATGTAGTCGATCCACGCCTTCAATCGAAAGAAGGTGTGAACCAATACCCGTAATTTGTGCACCCATTTTAAGAAGCATTTCACAAAGATCTACAATTTCCGGTTCGCAGGCTGAGCCTTCGATGGTAGTAATGCCAGAGGCTAGGGATGCAGCCATGATCGCATTTGCTGTTCCAGTAACCGAACTTCCATGACGTCCACCCAAGAAAAGGCTGCCACCCCTTAAATTACTAGCATCAATTCGTACAATACCTCCCTTTAATTCCACTTGAGCTGAAAGTCCTTCAAGAGCTCTAATATGCAAATCTATTGGACGGTTTCCAATCACACAGCCGCCAGGCATTGGAATCTCAGCTCTTCCCAAACGAGCTGCCAACGGACCTAATAGGCAAATAGATGCCCGCATTTTTCGAACGAGTTCATAGGGAGCATAATGTACAATCGCTTTTGGATTTACCCTCCAGCTGTGGCTATTCAGTTTTTCGACTTCAGCTCCTAAATCGCGGATGATTTCAGCCATAAACTTAATGTCACTGAGCTCAGGAACATTCTCCAAAATACTTTCCTCTTCGCTTAACAGACTAGCTGCAAAGAGAGGAAGAGATGAATTTTTGGAACCGCTGGCGGTTACCGCACCAATTAGTTGGTTACCGCCTGAGATTCTAAAAACATCCATCTCTTTAAAGGATGGCTACTTAAAAAATACCCAAGGCTTAAGCCCCGAAAAGTTTAGAAAGGAATTTTGAAACTCCAGACTTTTCAACCTGCTTACCCTTTTTATTTGTGGGTGATTTTTTTTGAGGACCCGGGTGGCTCGCGAAACTCTTAGGCTTTGAATCTTTAGGGGATTGTGAACGAGTTCCATCCTTTCTTTTTCGTTCTCTATTTGGAGAATCTTTATCGTTTTGTCTTCTCCGATCGTTACTCTTCCCACCCTTTTGGAATTTCTTTTCATCTCTATCGCTGGGTCTACGATTCGGTCTTCGCTCCCGATTGGATTTTTGTTGTCTGGGTAGTCGATTTTGAGAAGCCTTTTTTGCTACTTCGTCATTTAGGTCGTCTTTAAGTAATTCGTCGGAAGAAAGAGATACTTCACCAATGGGTGACTGGGATGCCATTGAGGATGAGTTTTGCGACTCCAAGGGTTTTTCATTTGCTCGATACCATCGAGAACGGATTCTAGATTTCATTACCATGGGCTTAATAGAATATTCTAGAGCGGTAAGCTCTGGAATAGGGAAAGATGTTTAAATTTAAGGTTACTGAACAGATTAAAAAAGATTAATCCTTTATAATTTCAAAAGTCCAAGCAATCATTCATTTCTAATTCGCACAAGTTTAAATGAATCTTTGCCTAAAGATTTCAAAATTCTTGCAATGTGTTGTACTATAGTGCTTAAAAATAAAATGGATAAGCTAGAAAATATCTTCGACTTGCAAGAAGAGTTAAACACCCGGATTGGAGTGGCAATGAAATCGATGACTGACGAAGAACGGATCAAATGGATCTTGAATTATATTCGTGCCATGCAACAAGAGCTTGCGGAGCTTACTGATTCAGTTCCATGGAAATGGTGGGCGAAATATCAAGATTTCGACAAGCAGAATGCAAAAGTTGAGATTGTAGATTTATTTCACTTCTTAATTTCCATGGCACAAGTCATGGGAATGAGTGCCACTGATGTCCATGAAGCTTATTTGAAGAAGAACAAAGTGAACCATAACAGACAGGAGAGTGGATACAACCAGAAAGACGAGAATGATTCGCGTCATATTTGATGAGAATAGAGTTAAATTCCTGAAATTAGAGCGGAACAACGAGACTTCTTCCTCGAAATTTTGTTTATGTGAGCCATGTTTCTTTTACCAGATTTTTCTAATGCAGAAATAAATGAAGCTGCGTGACTAATCGCATCATCCTTATTTTTATCTTCAACTGAAGACAGAAATCTTTTTTCTA
>DEYT01000086.1 GCA_002364975.1 Opitutia bacterium UBA3151
AGGAGGTAAGGGAGGAATGGTTCCCATTTCGGCATTAGGCACACCCATTTCGGGTGAAGGTGGCAGAATATTCTCGTTTTCTTCTTCGCCGATTGAATGGTCTGAATGTTCCTCCGATGTGTCCGGCAAAGGTGGTAACTCTAAAGGTAGGTCATTGGAATCAGAGACGGGCGGTAAGGAAGCAAGCTCCACATCACCATCTGGCTCACTGATTTCAGGTAGGGGTGACAGGGATACATCATCCTCTCCTTCATTTATTGAGGACTCTGGTAGTTCCTCTTGTATGCCTGGAAGGGGTGGTAATTCCACCGAGGTTTCCCCTAAGGGAGCGGGTGGTAATTCCGTGTCGGGCAGAGGGGGTAAACCTACTGAGGGAGCTGAATCCGGGGATTCCGCTGGGGATTCGCCCATCGCGGGTGGTGGGGGTAAAATGCTTTCGCCTTCGCTTTCAGCATCTGTACCTTCTGAGGTCTCCTCAGTCATTCCGGGAATAGGGGGTAATCCAGAATCCGCATCTTCCGCTTCGGGAGGTGGGGGTAAAGTGGGAGCATCTGAAAAATCTTTTGGCGATGACTTTTCAAGCACTTCTGGAATGGGAGCAGGAATTGGGCTGGAAGGAATGGGTAAATTTGTTGTATCCGAGCTGGCCATGGGAGGTTGAGTAAGACCAGGAGGAGGGCTGGCATCTTCGGGTGAAGTGCTAGGTTTGAGCGAAACGGGTTTGTTCAATGGTTTCTTACCAAGTTTTAAGCTTGGTTTGTTGAGACCTTTGGATCCAGATTTTTGCTTCAGTTTAAGCTTAAGCTTTTTAGGTTTCTGGTCACCAGAAGGAATTGAGGAATCGTTGTCAGTACTCATGGGATAATAATTTTAAAGAAAATATGAAAAAATATAAAAGTTATTTATCCCATCGTTCCGTCAACAAAAAAACAATTTTAAGCCGCTAAGTTTTGGATCGAAATCAATACTAGGAAAGGGGTGCAGACCCTGATTATCCTGCCAAAATATTATGGGCTTAGAACCATTGAAAACAGCTTATCCTGTCCTCTTTTCTGATAAGAATCTTATTCTTTACTATTGCTGGACTGGTACAACGTAGAGCATTGATCTTAAAAGATTCTAGTTCTTGAAATCTTTGCGGAGCTGAATCGATCAGACTTAAAAAGTTTCCCTTAATTTCGAATGCCATGATTATTTCACCGGCAATGACAGGAGAAGAAATATCATGATTTGCAGGCTCTTTTCTGATAAGACGCCCTGTGGTCAGATCAAAGCAAGCTCTCATTCCAGCTCCGATGAGATAGGCATTGGATCCTTTGATTATCGGACTTGAATCTGACCTACGAGTGAACTTGGGAAACCTCCAGGCTTCGGTGATCTGCTTCTTGGATAGGTCATAAGCAATTAAGCCAGCCTCTTTGTCCTTGGAATGAACCAGTAGAAAGCCTTCGCCATAGACTGGAGTAGAGCTCCCCCCTCCGGTTCCACTCCAGATAATTTCTCCATCTTTGGAGTCGACCAAGAAAAGCTTCTTCGAGCTGTTGCAAGCAACCACTTCCCGGCCATGGAAGTCGAAGGAAATTGGAGATCCTGCTTTTCCACTAATCTCAGGATTTTCCCAGATTACTTCTCCATTACTCCTATTGTAAGCCGTCAGATTCCCGACTAGAGCAATCACCTTATCATCCAAGCAGACCGGAGAAGTTGCCATGGATTCAACATCCAAGCGTCGGTCCCAAAGTATTTCCCCCGTTTTTAACCCGATACAAAAAATCCGATTGCTGCCAACTGCAAATAATTGTTCCCGATCAATACATGGAGTCGAAGAAGAAGAACGTCCTGAAGGTTTTCCCTCCAAAGAAGCTTTCCAGATTCGCTTTCCCGTATCAAGGTTCAAAGCCAAGACTACATCTTCGGCAATTCTCTTTGTTGGGGGAACGGATTGTGAGATTTTTTCAACCAAACTTTGGTCAAAACCTTGCTTCCCAAGCCATTCATCCAAATGAGATTGACTGCGAAAAGGCTTATTTTTCATGGCATGCAAACTTTTGATAACTTCAACCGGAAGAGCCAACTTTCCTTGTTTAAATCTTGAAGCAAGTAAATCTCCCTGGACCATCTTTTGCCTTGGATCCAAATGAGACTCAAGCCATTGATCAATCCATTGATCGAGTTTTGTTCCGCGAAGTCTTGGATTTAAGGAAAGACGGTCCCTTTCAGCTTTTTCAACAATTTCACTTGGAAGGTTTACTTTGCGAGCTCCAAACTTTCTCAAAAAAAGCTCCGAAATAGTCCTGGTTTCAGTGGGAACATCACGATGCCAAACGATGGAAAGATAGGCATTCTTTCCATCGGAAATAACACTGCCAAATCCCCCTTCATCTCCACTTGGAATGGTTTCACTTTCCCATAACAAAATCGGTTCTGTAAGTTTTTCCTTTTGAAAGCTTACCATGCTTTTGCCATCTCTACCGGGCCCACGCCACTGTGGCCATTCAGCGATTAAACAAACGCAACTCATTTTAAGCAGGAGAAAGAATGAACAAAGTCGAAACTTCATGCTTTCATCCAAAAATAGCAGCTGGTAATAGACAAGAAATATTACCGATTTTATACTAATTCCTATTTTAAGGTACTATCAGTTTTGGATGCTAAGTCATAAAACTAAAATATTTCGTGGCTTGAAATTAACCCTAGATTTTAATTCTTCTCAACTACCTTGAATATTGACTCCTGATATGCTTGCTAGTACATGATAAATTACTTTATTAATCCCATCCTAACTTTTTCATCCTGCCCAATGAAAAGAAAAAAAGAACGTGAACCCGAACTTCTTCAATATCGTATAGAATATTCTCTTGATGGAGATTTCCCTACAGAACGTTTTTTCATGTCGCTCAACCCCAAAGATGCTTTATCTCAACTTTGTCATATTTGCATTAAATCCTCCCCATTCGACGATTTAAAACAAGGTGAACTAGGTTTGTTTACACGAGCTTTTTCAAATCCATATATCGATACTCTCGATCGGCCTGAGTTGTTATCCGTCCCTGATCCAATCCCAGACGAAGATTTCCCGGAGCCAGAACCAGAACCAGAACCCGAACCAGAACCGGATAAAACCGAGGAGGGTGAAAATACCCAAGATGATCCGGATGATGAAAACGCAGAGGATTTTTTTAACTCCACCTTTCACCAAGAAGAACAAACCCTGACCCCGCCAGAAGTAAAACCCGACCCAGCTGCCGAGCATCGGAAAAAACAAGCAGAACGATTAGAAGAGATTGCACTAATCCAAAGCAAAAATGAGGCACAAACTCAAGAGTTTGAAAATCTTAAAGGAAAAGTAGCTCAAGTTCTTGAATGGTTTGAAGCTAAACTTTCCATACTCACCTTCGAAGAATATAATCGGTGGATAGACAAATGGATAAGCCTCGAATACCCTCTGCCCAGAGATGATGACGATCCAGAAGCAAAACCGGACTCCTTGGATCAATAAAACAAAAAAGTCCGCACCCCTTAGGGAGCGCGGATTTTTTGGGGGATTGTTCTAATCTAATATTAAGCAATCTTAAGGTTTTTTCCTTTGGATGCAGTTGCATAAGGGATCAAAACGGTCAGAACTCCTGCATTTAGTTTAGCCTGTGCTTTTTCAATAGCCAAATTTTCTGGAAGGCTGATTTCT
>DEYT01000052.1:0-8107 GCA_002364975.1 Opitutia bacterium UBA3151
TTGGTTCGATCCACAGGAGGTAGATTCGAATCACAATCAATCATTTAGCTCAAAGCTGAGCAAAAATTCTTTGTTGTGATACATATAAAAGACTTCCTTGATACAAAATCTTCCACCCAAGCCCATGAAAATGTTGGATTCGAATTTTGTTTGGATTCAGACCTAATACCTTTTGAAAACAATGAGGCAGAACCAAACATTTCCAGAGTACAAATTGCTCTTTTAGTGGATAAACTGCTGGCAATGCCAGAAGATGAACCATTACCAGATCTCGATGAGAGTTATAAGCTTTCTGAAGATCCATTTGAGCAAGTTGCGGAAAGAATTCTCCCAGATTTTTAAGAATTCTTTTTTGGATAGTCGTAATCTACCAGCGAGCAACTGCCGACTTCAAGCTTTCTCCATTGTAGTAGTGGGAGTTCGAGGGTTACCACTCCACAGGTTGGGACATTACTGATACTTTGTTGGGCTAGAAGGTTGGTCAAAATTGTAATGTTTGGATTATGGAAAACTGCGACTACCGAATGAATCTCATCGGCAACACTCGATAGTAGATCGAGGATTATTGAAGGAGAACCTTCATACAATTCCGAGCATATTTTATTATTTGCTTCTTTCCACCATTCTTCTTTAAAAAATTCAGAAGTTTGGATCGCCCGTTTTGCTGGTGAGCAAAGAACCAGTTCTGGTCGATTCCATTTTTTCGAAGCATTTTGTGCCATCAAGGGAGCATTTTCTCTTCCTCTTGAATTGAGAGGTCTTTCTAGGTCAGATAAAGAATCGTCAATCCATGAAGATTTAGCATGTCGAATTAAAAAAAGCTTTTTCATTTACCTATTCATTTCTAGAATACAAGCTATGGTGTCAATGATCATGATATATAGATGGATTCTATTGTTAGCCCTTTTTTTTTCTAGTTGCAGTGATGACAAAGTTATTCCGATAGATTTCCCCTCGGATGTTTCTGATTCTAATAGTTCTAATACTGATTTTGAAGTAGAACCTAGATTTAGATCCAATGACCGTACGGAGGAAGAAATTGTTAATGATTTTCCCAAGCCTGTAGAAACTTATCCACTTATCGAAAAAGAAGATGTTGAGATTTTAGACGGAGGAATTCTTTATCGAAAGAATATAGACCGTCCATTTACCGGTAGAATGCTTGAAAAATATGACGATGGATCCATAGCATTAGAATCTTCTTATTTGGATGGTTTACCCCACGGGCAGCAACTGCGAAGGTTTGAAAACGGGAAACCTGCCCTTGAAGCGATTTTTGATCAAGGAGTTTTGTCTGGCGTTAAGACTAAGTGGTGGGAGAATGGAAAGATTCGCGAGGAGGAATATTGGAGTGGAGGTGAGTTTTTCGGCAGACGTTTATGGGATCAAGAGGGTAGGATGATTCGAGAAGAGCTAGTCCCCCAAGAATGATTAACTAAGATGCCTGCTATTTTATCATTTTTAGGCTTAATTTTTTTCTTCTCTGTCTTCTCATTACAAGGGAATACACCGAACTCAATCGACGCCAATGATTCAGCTCCTAGGAATGAAATCATTCGAGTCATTCAACCAGGCGTTTTCGATATTCAATCTCAAGATTTTTTGATTCGGATGCGAGCATGGGGCGTGGAATTTCCTAAGCGTGGGCAACCCGGTTATGAAGCTGCATTAGCATTTACTGAAAAAAAACTTATTTCAACGGCTCCCCATATCTCAATAAAAAGAGAATTTGATAATCTCAATTTGAAAGTCGTGGATATCCAGCTTTTGGAGCAGAAAGTTAATTTTAGTAAAGAAGCTATTCTACTTGGAATCGGTTGGCATAATGAAAAAGAAACTGGGCGTTTTGGCCCTTATCTGATGGCTCAACTTAAAGCCAAGAGATTAAAAACTGGAATATGGAGTAATGGATTCGCTTACAGTTCAGCAATGGGGACCGTTAGTCCACAGCCAAAACTTCCAACCCTATATGACCGTAGGCAAGGTTTTATTCCAAGTCTATCCTTTTGGGTTACAAGTTTCGGAAAAATTCACCGACCGGGGTGCAGTTTCTATGAAAGAGGCAGAGGCACACTAACATCCAAACCCACCGGCACAGATTGCCGGATTTGCGGTGGTAGGTTTCCTAAGAAGTAAAGGGTTTAGGATTGAAGGGTGGAAAGAAGCTCATCCTTGGTTTTAAAACCCTCAAGGGTATCGGACAGGGCTCCGTTTTTGTAAACTAAAATAGTTGGTATTGATCTAACCCCATGCTCTTGGGCTAGGTCAGTGTTCTCATCAATATTGACTTTGTAGACCCCGACCGAATCTCCGAGGTCATTTGCAATCTCTTCAAGGATTGGAGATAAGCTCAAGCAAGGCCCGCACCAGGGTGCCCAAAAATCGACTAAGGTAGGTTTTGTGTCATTAACGACTTTTTTAAAGCTTTCTTTATTTAAGTTAATGACTTCACTCATTATTGATGGGATTGATTTGGGTTGATTGAATTAAAACAATTAAGGCTGTAGGAAAAGAAAGACAGTCAAGGCTACTGCACCTCCAAATACTAAAAAGTCTAGGATCATAAAGAAAATACTCGGCCGAGTAGCCTTTGCTGGCTCCGCAGTTTTATCCCCAGCAGCAACATTTGTAGCAGGTGAATTCATGGGAGGAGCCGCAGCAGGAGCACCGGGTGGAGGGCTAATGCTCGGTGAAGGTAGGGGTCCTCCGGGGGCAGGCATGGCGGGCAGGGCACTTGGTGCGACTGGTCCTGCGGACGGCATGGGTGAGGGGGTCAAGCTTGGAGCGGGAACAGCTGGAGCAATTGGTGGTCTTGTCGATGAAGGAGAAAGAGAAGGAACAGAAGGTGCACTGGGCGGGGAAACTGCAGGACTAGGAGCGGTGGGAGATGAAGATGGGGCAGGACTTATTCCCCCAGAAGGTGGAGGGACTGCACCTGGGGATGGAGGTTTTGTTCCAGCCGGTGGGATTGGAGTTGGAGTAGCTCCACCAGGCTGAGTCACTGTAGGCGCTGGTTGACCATGCTGGGAAAAAGGAGATTTAGTGACCTTAAATTTAGGGGTCATACCCGGTGAAGGCTGAGCCGGAGGTGTAAGTTTAAGGCCTTGAGTGCCACTGCTTGGTGTAGGCGGGGGAGGAGGAGGTGGTGGTGAATCTGACATGGTTGTAAAAAAAGAAAAAGCAATTCAAGAAGGGCTATTTTTTCGAATTAGGTCCGAAATCTCATCCATGGAAGCGTCTTGCAAACTTTTGCCTTTATTTTTCAAATCTTCGAAGGTTTTGCATAGAGTTTCAGTCATTTTATCATGAGTTTGCTCTGAGCCTCCCATAATTGAAAACTTATCAGCCTGCGTTAATCTTTTATGTCCATCATCACAATCCAATCCAATGCCAAAAAGATGAGCCATAACTTTTGGGTCTTTGACAGGCAAATTATTCTTATGCAAACGATTCTCCATATATTTATTTATTAACGTAATGTAGAAATAGTCAACCTTCCATAATCTCCTCTCAAAACACTAGAAAGAATAAAGCCTAAATCCGAAACTTAATTCAATCTCGTCTTCCTTTGTGGTTCCTCTTCTTTCTGTAAGAGAAAGCAGATAAATAAAATTATTTCGAGAATCGATTTCAAAAGCAAGATGCCAATACGGAAAAGTTTTTTGTTCTGAATCATAGCGAAGTGAAAAAAGTAGTTTTTTTCCGTAATCAATTAGCCTGGACGCACTCAGAGACCATTGTTTATTGGTATTTGGAAAGTGAATCCGTGAAATTTGATATTGATTTTCATAACCATCATTCAGGAGAGCAGAGTAAATATTTATGGTACCTGCCTCAAAGTCATTGGTCTTCGTTTGACCTCTCAATCGAAGCCATCTAGCAGGTGCAAAATCAAATTGAGCATAAAAGGATTCAGCATCTTCCTGTGGGTCGCTTGATTCTTTCCATAAATCCTGTGTTAACTTCAAGTAGGCCAAGTCCCTCATACCATAGTCACCATTGGTGGTTAAGTTCTGGATCCAGTCAAGCCGTACTGCATTAGAGGAAATCAAATGATCTGCTTCGATTAAATCCATTATGTTAAGAGGTTCCAGATTTAAGCGAAACTCAGACGAGTCGAGCTTTGGAATTAGAAGGCTCTGTTTTTCGCTAGACAACTCAAGGTGTTGATGAGTTAAAATGAAATCCATTGAGTGATGAAGGCCATCAATTTCCCATAACTTGTTACTCATTTCATAATTTGCAAACAAATGAAGCCTCAATTCGTTTGCCCATTCAGTCCATGTGGCCTGGGGGCTTGCATCACCGACTTGATAATTCTGGCTTCGAGCAGTGATGGAAGGGGTGTAAATCAATCCATTAGTTATCTTGAATGGGCGAAAAGTTCGAATGGAAGCATCTAACTTGGTGGATTCTGCGATGACTTCTCCATTCGAGTTTCTACTTCTTAGATCCGAATATTCGATCACTGCTGAATGATGAATTGACTCGAAAGGAAAGGTGAGAGGGGCCATTTCTAATCGTAAGTTCGGTCTTCTTTCCAAAACTCCTTCGTGTTCATTCACTTGCCATCGTTGCAGGCCAGAAAAACCTCCCCAGTGCTGCTCGTATCCAAGCTCAAAATAGTAATCATTCCACTGACTGTTACTAAAATTCTCAATTCGCAAATCGCGATTAATTTCAGAATCACTTTCATAATTTATTTCCCCTGCTACCCTTATGCCTTGCTCTTTAATATAAATCACTTGAGTGTCCAAAAAAGTCCTTTGATCCGAAAATTTTAAACCCCTTCGATCCAAACCCAAACTTCCTTGATCATTGAGCCATCCAAATTCGACAAAAGTATCCACCCAGGGCAAATTCTTAGGATCTTCCTTCGATTCGTAATTCAGCTTTGAAGAGAGCAATATTCCGCGTTTAAAATAGCCCGTAATTTCAGTTTCGGTATTGATTTTTGCTACTTCCCATCGAGCTCGTTTCCCTAAATACCAACCCATATTTGCTTTTTTTCCAGCTTTTGCCCGAAACCTCCAAGTTCTTTTATTTCCGCCTAGATTTAAGCTCAGGGGTGGGATCGGAGAAAGTGGCAAGTTTCCAACCTCCATCAGTCCGGTACTTGTTTGCAGGTGGCTGTTATTTTGATCGAAGGTTAGTTCCTTAAAAGAAATCGTTGGGCTAAGCTTACTTTCTTCTGAATATTCCTGCGAAAGTTTGATTTGGCTAGCTACAACCTCTTTACCTGTTCGGGTAAAGGAGCCAGCTGTAAAGCTCCATGGGTAAAATCCTGTTTCCACTTCTAAGGCTAGGTAGTCCCCATTTTTTAGATTAAGTTTTAATGAGTTGCATAAAAGACGAACCCCAGGCGCGGTAAGAATAACATCTTGATCGGCAAGGACAAGGGAGGCATTTTTTTCCCAGATAATGCTTTCAGCTTGTAACATAAAGTTTTGAGTGCGAAGAACCGCATTTTTTTTAGCCTCAACAGTTTTTTTAAGATCATCATAAAGAAGGGGCAATTCGGCAGTAAGGACAGCCCCATCCTCGCTTGATGATGTCTCTTGAACAGATTGACCGAATGAAAATAACGCCAAACTGATGGAGAGGTTGAAGGCTAAAGCTAAAAATTGTATCCGCACCGAAGCTAAGATGAAGAGGAGTTGAACAAGAACAAGAAAGAAATTTAATTCTTTATCTCGGAATTCCCTTTCTCTGGAACGGATGGAGGAGTATAAATAGAAATGATCATTCAGGATTCAGAGATAAAAAGTTGTTTGAGTGGCCGACTTGGAGACCCTCATTTCTTTCTCGGAGTCCATCGATTAGAGAAAGGTAACAAGTTAGTGGCTAGAGCGTTAGATACCTATGCTCTAGAAATCACCTTGGTAAGTGAAACAGGAAAATTTAAAGTCCCCCTTAAAAAGATTGCGGAGGGTGGACTTTTTGAAGTCGTGTTTAACAGTGTTCAACCACTTGGTCGGTACCGTTTTATCTCCAAATACAAAAACTCCATAAATGAATGGACTGATCCTTATTCTTTTAAGCCTTATTTTCAGGAAGAAAGACTTCGGAGTTTTAACCAAGGAACCGACCGAAGGCCCTTTCAGAAATTAGGATCAATTCCGGTGGAGCATCAAGGAGTTTCTGGTATTTCTTTTCTTGTTTGGGCTCCGTCCGCTAAAAGTGTTCATTTAGTTGGAGATTTTAATTTATGGGATCCTGTAAGTTTACCGATGAGGTCTCTGGGTTCCAGCGGATGCCGTGAATTGTTTGTACCCTTTGCGAAAATCGGTGATAAATATAAGTTCCGAATCTTGGGGGCAGATGGTGTCATGCGTGAAAAAACCGACCCGTTTGCCTTTCGTTTCGAACCGCCTCCAGGCAATGCATCTATCATTCAAAGCCCAAATCCATTGGTTGGATGTGACTTGCAAAGCAGTAGAGACCCTAGGACTTCTCCGCTTTCTGTCTATGAAATGCACATCGGTTCTTGGAAGCACCACCAAATGGAAAATCGTCCTCTTTCTTACCTTGAACTCGCAGATGAACTACCTGCCTATCTCAGTAAGATGGGTTTTTCACATGTTGAATTTCTGCCACCTAGCGAATATCCATATGGTGCCTCTTGGGGATATCAAGTCACAGGATATTATGCCCCCACTTACCGTTATGGAACCCCGGAAGAATTTGCAGTTTTAATCCAACGGCTGAAAGAAAAAAAGATTAAAGTCATTATTGATTGGGTCCCCGCTCACTTCCCGACAGATGATTTTTCCCTTTCTCGTTTTGATGGGACTTGTTTGTTTGAGCATGAAGATCCCCGACAAGGCAGACACGCTGAGTGGGGAACTCTCTGTTACAATTACGGTCGAGCAGAAGTAAGGAGTTTTCTTATCGGAAGTGCAATTTCATGGATTGAAAGATTTGGTGTTGATGGTTTCCGTGTCGATGCAGTTGCTTCGATGCTATATCTTGATTACGGGCGGAAGGATGGCGAATGGGTTCCCAATTGTCATGGTGGGAATCACAACCTTGAAGCGATTGAGTTCCTAAAACAATTTAATCAAGTAATCCATGAGGAATTTCCAGATGTAGTCAGTATTGCAGAAGAATCCACGGCATTCCCAAAAATTACACAGCCAACCCATATGGGTGGGTTAGGCTTTGATTTTAAGTGGAATATGGGTTGGATGCATGATATTTTAGGCTATTTTTCCACCACTCCTGAAAAACGGTCCCATTCTCATGATCAACTTACATTTGGGGCTATGTATCAATTTTCGGAAAATTTTGTTCAAGCCTTTTCTCATGATGAAGTAGTCCATGGTAAAGGCTCACTCGTAAATAAAATGAATTTGGGAGAAGAAGGGCATCGTTTAGCGAATCTACGTTCGATGATTGCATTGCAATGGACTTGGCCTGGAAAAAAGACCTTATTTATGGGTTGTGAATTTGGGCAATGGAAGGAGTGGGATTTTGAAGCTTCACTGGATTGGGAGCTTTTGGAATTCTCTCAGCACCAAGGACTGAGTACTTTGGTAGCCGATTTAAATAACATGTACCTGACTCATCCAACTTGGGCTGAATCAGACCATGAATCAGACAAATTTGAATGGATTGACTGCAATGACGCCGAAGGACAAACTTTGTCTTTTGTGAAGTTTGGGGCAACTGTTCAGGACACTCTCTTGGTTGCCTGTAATTTTTCGAGTCAGTTGTGCGATCGTGACTGGGGATGCCCCCATTCAGGAGAATGGGAAGTAGCATTGGATAGCAACGCTCTTCAATATGGTGGAAAAAGTTTAAAACTTGGTTCAAGATTTTCGACATTTGAAGAACCCAGAAATGATCAGACTTTTGGGCTTAGATTTTCAATTGAGCGATGGAGTGTCTTGATTTTAAAGCTCAAAAGTTAGTCAATTCTATCAAAGCATTTTATTTTTTGACTGCGTAGTTATTTTTTGTAATGAGATGTCTAATGTTAAAAGGCATCTTATTCTTTTTAAGTTTTACCTTATTAGGTTTATTTGCCGAAGAACCAATCCGTACCTGGACCAGTTCGGACGGACGCACCTTGGAGGCCCGCTTCATCGAGCAAATTGATGAAAGT
>DEYT01000052.1:8481-23238 GCA_002364975.1 Opitutia bacterium UBA3151
TTTCTTCCATCGATCAGGAGTATGTACAGCAGCTAATTCAAAACAGAAAGCAATTAATTTCTCGTAAGCCGGATCAATTTTATTTGGAGGATGACGACTGGGAAGGGTATATAAAAGGGGGTGCAATCGTTCTTTCAAAATCTGGAGAAGTATGGGTAAAGGAAGGTCAAAGCGATTTCATTGAAGACTATGAAAATATACGCCCACCTAAATGGCGTTATCCTAGAATTGGAGAGGTGCTGATGGTGGGTTATCAAATTAATACTAGGCAAACTGGAATACTTGATCTTTTGCTTACGAATGGGACTGTCATTCGTTTTCAACCAAACTCAGAAGTTTACATTAAAACCTATTTTCAGGAATTAATCACTGCGGAACCAATTCTTACCTTGGAAGAATTTGATCAGGAAATCAGTCCATCGATGGTGAAATTTCGACTTGATGTTGGTGAAATGATCGTGGACACAAAAAAACTCGATAAGAAATCTTCATTCTACATTGAAAGTCGTCTGGGAGTTTCGGGCATCAGAGGTACGGCATTTCGATTAAAAGTAGTCAATGATGCTCAACAATTAGAGGTTCTCTATGGTCAGGTAGATACTTTGTATCAAAAAAAAGAACTAGTTCCGCTGTTGAATAAACAAGTTTCTGAATTTAAAAACGAGGAAACTTCCGTAATTAGCCAACTCAGTGAAGAAAAAATTTCTGAAATTTCTGAAATTTGTACAATTCTCAATGAAAAATCATCCGCGGCAAAGACTGATTATCTTTTAGAAAAGCAAGAAGAAGCAAATCCTCCTTTTGTACTCCGTTTGGACGAGAATGGTTTCGAATATGCGATGAGACAAAAAATTCGTAGGAAAAGAGGGAGAATTTTACAGGAAGATTATGATAGAGTTGGAAAAATTTATGCGGGGAAAAAAAGGAGTGTGAATTTATCAAATTTAGATTTTTTGGAAAATCTTACTGAATTAACCCATCTGAGCTTAAATCAAAATACAATTTCTGACATAGAACCAGTAATATACCTTCAAAAACTAGAGTTTTTAAATTTACACGGAGGTCGCATCCAAGATTATTCTCCAGTATCTAAGCTAATTGATTTAGAGAAATTGACAGTTGGAACAAATAAAATTTCAAATTTCTTCGGAATGAAAAATCTAGCTGTTTTACGACTTAGAGCCGGTTTCGATTTTAAACTTTTAGAAAACTTTCCAAATCTTAAGCAATTAGGAGTTCACTATATGGCACAATCATTCGATTACAGGGATTTTGAATCCTTAGGTAAGTTAGAACAGCTTTTACTAACTTACGGGCTTAATTATTCAAACCCTTTTGACGATAGAAAAATTATAAAATTAAATGAGTTTCTACCCACCACTGAAATCCTTATTCAACAGACTGATTGGTGAGTATCACTATTCTCTAACTCATTAGTCCTGATTCCGAAAAGCTGTAGTATCCTAATTTTTTTGGACAGTTTTCCGGCTCACCGAGAATGACATGATCATGCATTTCGAAATCCACCACTTTCGACGCGTCTGAAATCTTCTTGGTTACCTGCAGATCAGCTGAGCTAGGAGTGGGGTCTCCACTGGGATGATTGTGAGCGAGAATAATCGCAGTGGCGCCATGCCTGATTGCAGGACGAAAAACTTCCCTTGGATGAACCAGGCTACCAGTGGCAGTGCCTGAGGTGATCGCCTCAGCTCGGATCAGTTTATTTCTTCGGTCTAAGCAAAGGACCCAAACTTTTTCTACAGTATCGGAACGAAATTCAGGGTACAAGTACTCCCATACCATCTCGGGATCCTCCAAGATGACCTCTTGGTTTCTTTCTCCCCGGATCATTCTTTTAGCAATTTCGATTTGGGTCGAAAGTTGAAGTGCTTTGACTTTTCCAATCCCAGAAATTTTTTGAAAGTCAGAAAGATCCCATCTCAGTAGCCCAGAGAGTGAACCAGCTTGGTTTAGCATTTCATCGGCCATACAAAGCACATCTTTTTTTGCGGTACCAGAGCGTAAAATCATAGCGAGTAATTCTCGATCAGCAAGGGCAGAGGCACCCAGTCTTTCCAACCTCTCTTGTGGTCGTTGATCATCAGGAAGGTCTTTAAGAGATGATCCTGCCACGAAATTATTAAACTCTATTGCCTAGGAGCCTTGTCATTAGGGAGATTTACCTGGATAAACGCATTCCGTTTGAGCCGGTTAAACCATTGTCTCTGACTTTTTGCTTCGATTCGGGAAGCGAGAATTTTCTCAATTTCTGGACGAACTTGATCGAGACTCTTGATCCCTGCAGGTTTAAGGTCTTCTACTTTCAAAATATAGACCGCAATCTTTCCGGACTTTCCAACTTGTCCGTTTGGTTTTCGCTCTAGGAGTTCAATCGTAAATGGTCTGGATACTTCACCCTTTTTCATTTTGAAAGCGGTTTCCCGGATCCCATCGCTTCGGATTTCTCTTGAGGAAACCATTACACCCCAGTCTCCACCCTTAGCCCGAAAAGGACTTTGTCCGTGTTGAGAGGCTAGCACTTCGAATGGAGAGCCTGATTTCAGCATATCCTGAATTTCTTGGGCTTGTTGCATGAGGACGGCTTCGGGCTCACCCGCAATTTGCGAAAACACAATTTCACGAAGTTTAACCTTTGCTTCGGTTTTAAACATTACCCCATTTTCTCGATAAAAACGCTCTACTTTTTCCGGGCTGATTTCTTCTTTCATCCGTTTACGGGTGGAGAGCATATGCCCATAAATAATATCTTCTCTCAATTCATCCCTGAATTCGAGCTGGGACTGTCCCTTGCTGCGTAAGACATCACGGAAAAGCTTTCGGTCACCATTAAACTCTTGAATTAAACGTTTATTATATTCCTGTTCGATAATGGATTCTGGTATGCCCATACCTTTTTCTTCAAAGGCATAGATGGACAAAAGACGATCAATCTTACCTTCAACAAATTCGGAAGCTCGAAGTTTTTTTTCTTCTTCGGTAAAATTGAGCCGATCCATCGCTCTATCAATTTCCCCCCAAGTTACAATTCGATCATTTACCTTTGCGGTAACCCGATTGATTTCTATGAGTTCTCCATATGCAGGGTTAGACAGGATTACCAAAGTCCATCCAATGCATAGGAAAAGTTTTAAAGAATTACTCATTTTGCTTCCCATGGATTACAATCTTGAGAAATTGAATGATTTCCTTCAACTTCAAAAGCGGTTCTTTGGAAGAAATTCTTGGAATTCGACCGGCAGATCGATGAAATTTCTTACTTCCGTCTCGATTTCTTCCCATTTCTCGACACCAAAGTTCATTTCCTCTTGTTTCAATATGATCAAACTCTGCTTCTTCGGCCAAGCATCGAATTCTGGCTTCATAGAGCAAGGCAAGCCCCTCTCGAGGAAGGGGACCGAATCGGTCTTCGAGTTCCTCCTGGAAGTCGTTGACTTCTTCTGTAGTTCTGAATTTGGCCAACCTACGATAGCATTCAATACGTAACCTTGGCTCACTTGCATATTCCTCAGGCAGGTAAGAAGGAAGGAATTGGCCAGTGAAACTGGTTTCTTCATCTGGGCCTGTGGAAAGAAAGTCTAGTCTTATGGTCGCGTTTGGCCGAAGGCTTATCTCTTCCCCTTTGAGACGGCTAACACTTTCCCGAAGTAATCGACAGTAAAGTTCAAAGCCAATTCCTGCAACATGACCACTTTGTTCGCTTCCCAATAGATTTCCGGCACCGCGCAACTCCAAATCACGAAGTGCAATTTGCAAACCAGCACCAAAATGACTCACTTGCTTGATTGCGGATAACCGTTTCCTCGCCTGATCAGACACAGTGAGGTGACGATTAAGTAAAAGGTATGCATAAGCTTGCCTATCAAAACGGCCCACTCTTCCACGGAGTTGATAGAGTTGAGAAAGTCCAAACTTATCTGCTCCTTCTATGATTATAGTATTGCAATTTGGAATATCGAGCCCGCTTTCAATGATGGTTGTGCAAACTAAGAGGTCATATTCGCAAGCAACAAATTCGGTCATTATTTTTTCGAGTTCATCTTCATTCATCTGACCATGACCCACTGCGATTCTAAGTTTTGGAAATTGAATTCTAAGTTTTTTAGCTACGGACTCAATGGTTTTAACGCGGTTGTGGAGATAAAAAATTTGTCCACCTCTATTAACTTCAGTCTGTATCGCCCGCTCTAAAACTTGGGGTGAGTAGTTCATGACTTCGGTTCGGATTGGGCGTCGAGTGACAGGTGCTGTTTCGATTGAACTTAGATCGCGGGCTCCGACCATTGCAAAATACAAGGTTCTTGGTATCGGAGTTGCACTTAAAGTTAAAACATCCACATTCTCGCGGATTTTTTTGATCGTTTCCTTATGTTGGACACCAAACCTTTGTTCTTCGTCGACCACCAGTAACCCAAGATCATCAAATTTTAAGTCCGGGCTCAAAATCCGATGAGTTCCGATAATAAGATCAATATTTCCACTTGCTACTTTGTGCACTATTTTTCGCTGCTCGCCACTGGAACGAAAGCGACTCAGCATTTCCACGGTTATTGGGTAGTCCGCCATTCTTTCACTGAAGTGATTATAGTGTTGTTGGCAAAGTATAGTAGTTGGAGCAAGGATGGCCACCTGTTTCCCGTCCATAATTGCCTTAAATGCTGCCCGAAGGGCAACTTCAGTTTTGCCGAAGCCAACATCACCGCACACCAGCCGGTCCATGGGATCTTCTTCCTCCATGTCTACTTTTACTTGATCAATCGCCTTTTGCTGGTCCGGGGTTTCAAGATAGGGGAAGGCATCTTCAAATTCCTTTTGCCATTGGTCATCGGGGGAAAAAGCAAACCCGCTTTTACTTTCTCTGGTTGCTTGAAGACGAAGCAGGTCAGCGGCCAAGTCTAAAGCCGCTGATTCCGCAGCCTGTCTTGTTTTAGCCCACAATTTACCGCCAAGTTTTGCAAGTTTTGGTTTCGTCTTTTGTAGTCCAACATAGCGGGATAGCAGGTGTGACTCTTGAAGAGGTACATGGAGCATCAAACCATCTGCAAATTCTAAAGTGATCGCCTCTTCATCTCTTCCTGCATTTTCAATCTTACCAAGCTTTTCAAATCGACAAATACCATGCTGGTGGTGAACCAGAAAGTCACCGCTTACCAATTCGCTAAAATCCAAGGCTTGATCGACATTTTTTCTCTGAACTCTAGCTTTTTGTGAGCGTACCGGACGCCGACTCCGCTCACGGCCAAGGATTTCCCTCGCCGTGGCGAGGCTCAAGCCATTTTCATCGGAGCGCAGGAGATGGGATAAATAAAGCTGAGCATCTTCTTTTTCGATGGAGAAACCATCCCTTAGGCCAATCTTTATAAAACGTGGATCTAGCCTTTTTAGTGAGCTTTCATCTTTGATAAGGTCAAGAATACGTTTTTTTTCTGCATCCGCACCGGCGGCAATGATGATTTCATGTCCCTTGTCTTGCTTTTCTAGGAGTTCAAAAAGATATTTTATTCGATACCTACCTTCTTTGCTCGACAATAAATCCTTCACTCCAGTCCCAAGTGCTTGGCTTGAAGTTTTGCATTGGATGTTTCTAGAAGGCATCTTTTCAAAGATCCCAGATCCTGCATCGATTTCGCTAAACCCTAAGAAAATATTTTGATTGGATGTGTCTTTCCAAGCAAGCTCGAGGCATGCTTTTTGAAATTTCTTTTCTTCACTTTGGTGAAAAGCTAAGGGGAATTCCGAGATCAGGGTCTCAGGTTCGATGAATGCCCATGTAGTTGAATCCGATAAGTACGAGAAGAACTCTCCTTCCCGCTCGTTTTCTTCTTTGCCTTTCAATGAGGCAAGAACGATTTCACTCTTTTTCTCACTGGTTCTTTGGGAAGTAGGGTCAAAGGCACGAATGTCGTCGATCACATTTCCAAAAAAATCAATTCGGTAAGGTTGGTTTGTATTTACTGGGTAGACATCAATAATACCCCCCCGCAAAGAATATTGCCCCGGTTCTTCGCAAAGAATTTCAGACGAATAATCCATTCTTTCATGAAGAGCCTGTTGGAAATCTCCAAAATCTAATTCCATACCCCGTGAAATTACCATTTGTTTTTCTGTTTTTTCCTTTTTGGAAGGGCATGGTGCTAGAAGACTCTCTGGAGTTGCCGCAATGATTGTCTGGATATCATCTGGTGCTCGTCCTTTGATAAGGGAACTTAGCAAGCTGAGTTTATTGCAATTTCTTTCAAATGCCTCGGGATGAGAATCAGAGGGGTTTTCTTCTAGTAGATGAAATTCAAATTGTTTTTTGTTTTGCTGGTGAAGTTCTGCATGTGCAGTGATGTCCTCTGCTACAACTTCGGATTCAGAAAGCGAAGATCCTACCACAATCAAAGTGGGAGATTTCGTTTGTAACCACTGATCGAAAATAATGGCTGGATAAGAAGCCCTTGGAAGAGATGGGTGGAAAAACCCATTTTCTTTGGCCGGAATCCTGATTCTTTTCACGATTCCTTTTTCAAGGACCCAGAGATGAGATGCTGGATTGCTTTAGCAGCTGCAGAAGACTCGGCTTGCTTCTTTGAGTTCCCTTTACCTTTGGCAATTTTCTTCCCATCGAGGCAAAGTTCTACCACAAAAGATTTTGCATGATCAGGCCCGCTTTGCCTGATCAAGTTATACCTAATTTTTTCTTTGGGATATTGAGCTTGAACAATTTCTTGAAGTTGACCTTTGGGATTGATTGACCCCTTGCGTTCATCAAGCTTGCCACGAAGATCGCCAATCCAATCAAGGATGCATTTTCTGGCATTTTCAAATCCCCCATCCAGATAAACAGCTCCAACTAATGACTCCACTGCGTCCTCCAGAGTGGAGGATCTACGGTTTCCTTTATGACTGATTTCAGTGGGGCTCATTTTGATTACCTTATCAAGCTGTAAGTAAGATCCCAATTCAGCCAAATGAGACCCTCGTGCAAAAAAAGATCTTTTACGGCTTAATGATCCCTCGTCTTCGGAAGGGTATAACTCATACAATTTCGCAGAAAGCACGGCACCAAGGATGGAGTCACCAAGAAATTCTAACCTTTGATTGTTTGGCTTTTTAGCATTCTTTATGTTGTAAGATGGATGCGTAAGGGCCAACTCGAGCAAGCGAATATTTTTAAATCGATACCCCATTTTTTTTTCGAGCCGGCGAAAAGGTTCCGCTAATTTGGGTTGTGAAACCTCTCGATTCCCGGAGCCTCGAAACCGACTTTGCAGTTCCGAGAAAAGACTCATTTTTTGCTCGAGCCCGAAAAGAACCTTTTAATCACTTCCTTGGCCAGGTTTTGATACGCCAATGCACCTGGACTTTTTGGGTCATATTCAAAGATTGTTTGGCCAAAACTTGGGCATTCACTCAGGCGAATATTTCGGGGGATTTGGTTTTTGAACATCTTCTTTTTGTAATGCTTGCAGGCTTCGGCATACACCTCTTGGGAAAGCTTTGTACGCCCATCATACATGGTCATCACAATACCTCCCAGGGATAAAGTTTTATTTAGTTTGGATTCTTTTAACTGATCAATAACCCCAACAATTTGCCCCAAACCTTCGAGGGCTAAGTACTCGGACTGCAAGGTTACGATTAGATGGTCTGCTGCAGTTAGTGAATTCATTGAAAGTAAGCCAAGGGTAGGGGGGCAATCGATCAGAATCGCTTGAATCTTTTTCCCTTTTTGCAATTGGCTCAGGCTTGCTTTTAAATTCGTTAGGTATTCCTTCTGGGAACTTAATTCGAGCTCGGCAGCAGCAAGATCTAGTTCAGAGGGTACAAGCCATAAGTTTTTTCGAGCTGCAATCGCCCTGCTAGATAAGTCACCACCAGTTAAAAGAGGTTCATAAACCCCTTCTCCTGGTTTTTTCTCGAACCCTAAAGAGCTGGTAGCATTGGCTTGTGGGTCAAGATCGACAATAAGCGTAGGAATTCCCGACCTAGCTAGGGCATCCCCGAGATTTACCGTGGTTGTGGTCTTTCCAACTCCGCCTTTTTGATTGGCTATTGCAATGGTAACGGCTGACATTGGAAAATACTTTAATCTTCGCCATTATTCTGTCGAGACGTAAAAGGATTTTCAATCCGTACTTTGCCATTTTTCTTAAAAAGTTTACTGCCATATTTAATCGTTGGGCTCATAGGGATTTCATCTCCCATTCCGTAAGATTCCATGAGGAACCATGAAATCGACTTAATCCCCGCATAAAGTGCCAGGGGAGTGGCACCTCCAAGCCTCGGATTGATTTCAACCAGCATTGGTTTACTATTTGCCGGGATGATTAACTGCACGAGGCAGTGACCGTACAGCCCATCTATTAACTCCAGTGAGCTTTTGATTTTCTCCTCCAAAATACGATCTTTGAAAACTTCTGTTTCATGAGATTCGCCATGAACTACAACCTTTCTCCATCGAAGCAGCATTCCATGGCATTTTCCTTCTCGATTAATCCAAGTTTCCGCACTCAGTTCGGGACCTTCCAGGTAAGGTTGAAAAATGGGTTCATGTAAGGAAGCCCCCCATTCTTTTGCTTGGGCAAGTGAGAGTTCGAGACCAATTTTCTTGGATCCTGAACCTCTTCTTTCTTTTACCACCAATTCTTGATCACTAATTTCTTCGGGTTCGGTAAAAGTTGGAATGGGTTGAAGAAGGCATTCTTGAGGCCATGATTTTGAGAATTCGTATTTATCCTGACACCTTTTAAGGGCTTGTTCACTTGAAACCATAACATCAATCCCGATCTTCTTGAGGGCTTCTTTATTTCTGGCCCAGAGTACTAATTCTCCGTCACGGGAAGGAATGATATGTGAAATCTTGTACTTTTTACAAAAGGTCAACAGATCTTCGGTATTCCAACCCTTTGTCTTCGGGGTCTGGCAGAAATGATCGATTTTAACTCTTCCCTTACAAGAAGGATTACTGTCTGCACCAATTACCCTTGCCTTCGGGGAGAAAAACTTGGCTTGTTTTTGTACGGACTGGAATAATGCAACCTTACTGCTTAAGCTGGTGAATAACAGAACTGGGTCGTTCATTTACAATCTTCCAAAGAGTCTAAATATTCCGAGCGTAAACAGGAACCAAGGATAGCATCTGCCCACTTTCCATCTATCAAAGTATGATCTCTGAGTATACCATCTCGATTAAAACCACATTCTTCAATTGCCTGAACATGGTGCGAGCGGTGGGAATAAGATTCGGTCGTGATTTTGTTAAGTTCAAACTCGATAAAGGCAACGGACTTGATCAAACCTAGGAATATTTTCAATTCCATAAGGTACTGTCTGATATTTTTTGTACGAGTGGTTTCAAGCAGGAATGACACTTCTGCTCTTTTATCATGCCAGTTAATATGTACCAGCCCGCCATATCCAATCAATTTTTTTTGGTAAGTAAATCGCAAGAGAATGAAATCAGGGTGAGTTTTTGGGAATTCCCTTTTGACTACATTTTCAAAATATTCATTCTGACTTTCCTCCGTGAGGGGATATTTTTGACGTAATGCATCCAGTTGTTCGTTTCTCCAATGCATCACTGGCATGGCGTCGGACATCTCGATCGTACTAATGCTGTATCCACCGTGTGTGAAAGATTTGTCTGAAAGAATCGAAAACCCTCTTACCTCCATCGGTCTTAATTTCCCTTCTCTATGAAATTTCTCATCTCAGTAATGATTCTTTCTTGTTCTTCTTCCCTGAGATCTGGGAAAATAGGAATACTTAAGCATCCCTCAAAGTATTGCTCTGCACCAGGAAGTTGGATTTTTCCATTCTCCTTTTCGTAATAAGGGTGCTTATATAATGGGACATAATGAACCTGAGTTAGAATTCCTCTATTTTTAAGAAACTTGTGTGCTTCATCCCGTACCCCTTTTTTATGGAATCGTATGATATAAAGATGCCAGGAATGTCCAACTTTGTAGATCGGTCGAGCGAATGATTCCTGAAACTCAGTTTCCTGAAAAACATCATCGTATCTCTGGGCAATTTTCCTTCGCATTGAAATCATTTGATCGACTCTTTTGAGTTGACTGATTCCCAAGGCTGCCTGCATATCGGTCATCCGATAATTCCAACCAAGTTCAACTTGTTCATAGTACCAGGGGGTGGCGTGGCCATCGCCATGAGGCCTGTGAATTCCGTGGGATCTCATTCTCTTGGCTATGCTATTTAATTCGGGAGAATTCGTCAGGATAGCACCCCCTTCTCCGCAGCAAATATGTTTAACTGGATGAAAGCTTAAGCAGGATGCATCCACCCGTTCGCAATCACCCGATCTATCTGTTTTTTCATTGGTAGCTCCGAAGGAATGGGATGCATCTTCAATCAAATGAAACCCATATTTATTTGAGATTTCTCCACACCTTTGAAGAGGAGCAACCATACCTGCAAATGAGACCGGAGTGATAAATCCTTTTTGATTGTGCTTAGTATGGTTAAGTTTGGAAAGAATTTCCTCCAGGTGTTCTAAGGAAAGAAGCCCGGTTTCTGGGTCTATATCACAAAAAATAACCTTCGAACCAAGATATTTAAAAGCATTTGCGGTGGCCGAGAAAGTGATCGCCGGTACAATTGCAACACTGGAAGGTTCAGCTCCCAATCCAGCATAAGCTAAGTGGAGTGCTGAACTTCCGCTCGAACAGCAAACTGCATAGTCCGAACCAAAATAGTCTGCCAATGCAAATTCAAATTCTTCAATCTTAGGACCTTGAGTTAAGAAATTTGAACGAAGAACTTGATTGACTGCATTAATGTCATCTTTGGAGACGGACTGCTTTGAATACGGAATCATCAATTGTGCTTAAATTAAGTACTATAATCATTTCAAGATCAGCCCACGGGTGCAATCGAATATCTTGCTCTTCCCTTTTGAATTCTCTATCATGTAAGTTTTGAAAATAGTAGCATCAGTAATTGCCCGTTTGGGAAGCAAGCGATTGGCATATAAAAATTTGCTTCCTTATCAGGGAGTGCCTCTGGTACTTCGGGCAGTAAGAAAGCTTAAGCAGTCTGAAATGTTTGATGAAATTGTGCTTTCTACGGAAAGTGAATTGATTGCCCGTACTTGCATCCATGAAGAGATCAGGATTTTAAGAAGGCCAAGGGAACTTTCTGGAGACGAAGTTGGCTCCATTCCGGTGTTTCAGCATATCGTTGAGCATGTTCCTTGTGATATCCATCTTAATTATAATTGTAATTTCCCTGAATGCGATGAGAGCGTCTTTGAGCAAGCCCTAACGATATGCCAAGAGGAAGGGGAATCGCTTTCCGTACCCTATGCCGTATGGGCTCAAACTAGAAAATGCCTAGATTCATACAGGGATCCGAAGCGAATTACGGCAATTCAATTTAAAACAGATCAAGTATTCGATCTAGATATTCATACTGTAGAAGATCTTATTACCACCCATCGATCTCATCAGGTAAAACTTGCATTTTAAAATAAAATAAATTTATGGCTAAAGTTTTCACTTTTTTCATCGATTATATGGTTGTACATTCAAAATCATGATCATTTTTCAGTATTTCAACCGCTTACGATATTATACATGCCTTGCAGTATGTTCTTTGCTTAGCCCTTTTGTTTCAGGTCTCGAACTCAAGAAGTTTGATTCCCCCCCGCAGGAACGTGAAAAGTACCTCGCTTTCAAACCTCCGGTTGCTCTCAGATACGCACCCGTTCCGCTTGAGCCAGACAGGCTGAACTTAATTCGTCTTGACCTCTCGATCACCCAAACCTCTACTCCACCCAATGAGGATTCGAATCAAACAAATGAGCCAGATTTTCCGGTGGTTACTTACTCAACGGATAAAGATATTTTGAAAAATTCGATGCCTTCGATGTTACCTCAATCCCCGCCCCCTAATTCATTACCCCTCGCAGATCCATTTGAAGGTGTATCTGAAATGGATGTGGGTTCAACCGACGAATTGTTGAATGTCTTTGATGAATTGAGAGTTGATTCAAGATCAGTACGAATGAATAATATACCATTTATCCCACCATACACCGTTGCCCCCGATAATCTCAAGGTTGGTTCCAACGCGACATACAGGAGAGTTCAACGATGACCTTTCGATTAATTCTTAGCCTTTCCTTTATATTCACTTTTTTTGCACGGGCTCAAAATGAAGAGACTCCTCAACTCAAGTCAATTAATGAAGTGCTCCAAGGAATTGATTCCTTGCTCAACGATATGGATAAGAAGGAGGGGAATAATCAGGCTTTTCCAATGGATTCTTTTGAGCCAAGTGGGTCAGATATGCTTTCTCCTACCAATCAAATCGATCGCTCTTTTAGGGTTGGGAATGAATTAATGCCAGGAAACCTCCTTAACAATGATAGCCAAGCAAGTCCTCCAGCACTAGATCCTGTCAATGAGGATGACCTTGGTGATATCCCGCTAATAGATTCTAATTCATTTTCACCCTTGATTCCTGATGCACTCGCTGATCCTTCAGCCCCTCCAATGAATTCTGTGGAAAGTTTACCGAAGGTTGATTATACAAGTGCAACCCTAGAAGATTTACTACGTGAGGTCGATTTGTTGGAAATGCCAGAATTTCAAATGCCACTTCGTGCTCCCATAGAATCTCCAGTTTCCCCAATACAAGCCATCTCGAGTGAGAGACCCAGGGAAGTTATTGATCAAGGCGATTTTGTTAATACTCCGATACTGTCCACGCCTGCCCCTACTGTCGAAATCCCTGACATGGAAATCGACCCATATGTTGTCTTGGGTGACCAAATCGATGAAGAATTAAAGGAAAAGATTCGGGAAGCAATCATGCAGACACGCATGGCATCGGGTGGATCCGGCAATCCTTATGTGACCAGATCCGTGCATCGGGCAACCACCTATTGTAACAGAGTTTTAGGGCGCCTCAATGCCCCTCATCACAAGAGATATCGCAGAGACATATTACTTTCTTTGTTATCCATGCACGAAAAGAATCAACAATGGGTGGATGCAGCAAAATCATATGAGCGTTTTCTAGAGGAATTTGCTTCCGATGATTCCTATCCTTTTGAGGAGCATGAAGATGCACCTGGGATCCCAGACTTGTATGCCCAGGTAGGTGGTTCCATGGATAAGTGGATTGAAAGTAAGAAGAGGGGTGCACCCTCAATTCCTGAAACTCATATAAGACTCGGTAAGGTTTACCGGAACTTGGGAGCATACCGGATGGCTTTAAACAAGTTCTACGATTCTATCAATGCGACTCTGACTCTGCCCAAAAGCGATGCCTTTGTGTTGGCCGAACGAAAAAAGGGTAGAAGTTTAGAGAGAAGAAGAGATGCCGAGTCTAATCGTGCCATGTATGAAATTGCTGAGACTTTCATGGATTCTGAGGATTATGACAATGCTATTAAGTTTTTTGATCGCCTTCGCAGGCTCGAAGACTTGGAGGATACCGATCGTGCGGTGGTCCGATTTAAGCAGGGTCTTGCTCATTATCGAAGAGCCAGTGAAAATCTTAGAAAGCAGGAAAGTTTAAATCGATTATCGCCCGAGGAGAAAATGGAAAAGGAGCTTGATTATGACCGTACACCCCGAGCTGATTTTGCAAAAGTAAAAGAAACTTTAAAGGGATACGGTACTTTATTTCCACAGAGTCCCTATGTTCCCGAATCTCATTATTTACTCGCTCTGACTTATGAGCAATTAAACCAAGATGAAGAATCCATTTCCGAATTATTATTGCTTTTAAAGGAGGCTGATTTTAATCCCGACTTAATTGCCGACCTTGAGACTGGAAATTCTATGAGGGATCGTGACTTGCTAACCATTAACAAAATGAAAGCTATTTGGGCCTTTTGGAAGAAAAAGACGGGAAATTATTTGGCCAACAAATTCTTTGAAGAATCCGAGTTTTTCAATGCATATCGAATCTATTCAGCACTCCGTGACATTGATCAGTCTCCTTCTTGGCAAATCCCAGTTTTATATCAGATTGCACTTTGCCAGGAAAAGCTTGGGAATTATGTCCAAGCCATGGAGTCCTACTCTGAAATTGAGGAATTTGTAAATTCAGAAGGTGCCCGTCAAGGACTTGCGGATAGCAAATACCTAGAATTTGTATTTGGCATGGCAAAATGGCGACGCGAGCAACTGGAAGACACCCGTGCAATCAGGCAGGCCGTTAATCGTTACGGAATTTACACCCTTCCCTCGACTCAAGCTAATTAGAGTTTTTGGACTGCAAAGATTCGTTCCTTAAGATAAAGAATAATCCATGGAGCCGAGAGAAGTTGTCGTTAGCCACTTGGAACTTTGCGGTCGTGTACACGATCTCCTCTTAGAGGAAAACACATGGTTGAAGACGGAAAAATCGCCCCCGTCTGCAGAGTTTCTTGCCCGAAAGCAAGAGGTCCTGCCTCAATTGGAAGAATCTCTGGCAAACTTGAGGAAATTAAAACCAGAGTATTTTTCACCTTTTGATGATTCGAAGAAGCTGGTTGGTCAATCTCACTCCAAGCTACTACAAATTTTCTACTTGGATCGAGAAAATGAAGAACTTTTGGTCAAGTTAACCCAACCGGATGACCGCCAATCCTTTAATCGATTCACAACTTCTCCGGAAGAAATTTCTGAAATCCATGAATCCCTACCTGGAGATGATGGGGAAGATAAGCGGGATCGGGCAGCACCCGAGGGAGAACCTGAATAGTTTCTAGCAAGAAGTATGGCGGAAGGAGAGGGATTC
>DEYT01000052.1:23537-30471 GCA_002364975.1 Opitutia bacterium UBA3151
TGGCGGAAGGAGAGGGATTCGAACCCCCGGAACCGTTTCCGGTTCAGCGGTTTTCAAGACCGCCGCATTAGACCTCTCTGCCATCCTTCCCCAACAAGAAGAGTAGTAGAATATTTGTTTCGGTAAGACAAGTTTGAAGATTTTCCACACACCTGGATTTCGGAATTTTATTCTTCGTTTTTAAATTTACTTCTGCTACTTTTCAGAGCATCAATTTTACTCGCTTAATTATTACTGCATTGCTTGCAGTTTTGAGTTTTACTGTAATACCGTTTCTCTTTTCCGGAGAAATTACCTCACAGTTTGGAATTATTGACCCTCTCAATCGCGGAGTCATTCGGGTTGATGATCATTCGATAATCGAAAACGATTTCTTCCGCTATGATTTTTCTGGCTACTCTTTGAGGGATGATCAAATTATTGATTTTGGAATCGAGCCAGAAATGGAAAGCCTGATTTTCACCACTTATCAAGGAACTGATTGGATGGATGCCTTAAAAAGTCATTATTTTGAAATCATTTATTGGAATGCAAGCAGGACTTTTTGGAATACGATTTCAGGACCATCTTGGTTCTCTACATACCATCTTGATCGGGAAGGTAAGTATGAGGAATACTTTTATACAAATGCTGGGTTTCCGGCATACCTCATTATCTCCTGGGATAAAATTGATTTTAAAGTAGATGGATTTAGAGAGTACTTTTATTCTTTATTGATCGACGGGACCAATGCATCCCATCGCTCCTTTTCTCAATTCAATGATTCTGATAATAAGCCATGGGTTGAAATATCGATGCAAAGTATGGTTGGTATTGGTTCTAATTTATCGATTGCCGAACAAGTGTCGAATATTTCATCGATGGTTCGTGAAATTGCTGGCAAAATCACGATGAAAGATACAGGGAGTCCATCTCCTAGCATTGATCTCGACGCTTTTAACTCCTCAGCATCAAACTCAAGTCCATATAGTTTCATCGATTCCGTTGATTATGGAAATGGTTGGCATTTTTCTTCTTGGTTTGGAGATTTTTACAAAAGTAAGCCCGGATGGATCTATCACTTGGATTTAGGATGGATTTATTATACTAAATATACGCAGCAAAGCTCATGGTGCTGGCATCCAGTTTTTTCATGGTTTTGGATTTCAAGTTCAACTTATCCTTATGTTTTACTCGAAGATGAAAGCTGGAGTTATTTTCAAAAAGGCACGGATTCATTACTTGCTTATGATTTCGAAAAAATGGAATGGCGTTCCCTGAATGATCTCATTCCATCTGCGAATGATTCTTTTTCTGAAAGAATTTCTAAGATTCAGTCCTCTTTTATGAGTGAGGAAAATAAGAAAAGTGAAATGGCAAAGTATTTACTCACTGGAAAATGAAGCTCTTTCTCACTCTATTTATTCCCTGGATCCTTTTAGGTTTCACCGCCTTAGTTGGTCAAAAACCTAGTACGAAAATGAATCAACTTTTCATGCGGATACAAAATGCAGAAGCCCAGTTGAAAAATCTTAGAAAGCCAAATTTGATTTCCACTGAAAGACGAACGAGCAAAGAGAAGTCAAGCGGAGGGCAGGTAATCTCTGGAAAGGATTCAGTTAACTTGCCTTCAAAGTTTAAGAGGCAAGAGCGACCTATTACTGGGGTAGATTTTTCGACAAGTCCTCCATCTATTTTGCAGGGGGAGTCAAAATTAGATCAATTGCTTGATCGGATCAATAAAGCGGAAGCCAAGATTTTCAACCAATTGCAAGATCTTAGAAGGTCTGAATTCAATCATTCCGGTAATGAAATAATCAAAGATAGTGTCTTGCCCGATGCAATCCTTTCTGATGATATTCCACCAACTCCTCTCATTCCTGAGGAGGCGATAGCGAAGTCAAAGTTGGATCAATTACTAGATCGAATCAATAAAGCCCAAGCAAAGATTTCTGCACTTCAAGAACCTGAAATCCAAACCGATATACCAAGTTTACCTGAACCTAATTTGGAAGATTCTGTCACAAGCAGTTCTCCCCTGATGAATGAGAATCTTCCACAATTACAAAACTCAACCCCTTTCATCACCCTCCCTGAAGATCAAAAAGAGCAAGAATTAGCAACTGGTATTTCTGTAAATAGTCGAGATAGGGGAGCTCAATTTTCATCAGGGAAGCCAAATGAAGTAAGGTTACGAGTAGCATATATTTTCCCCTTTGAATCCGACTACCTACAACCTATAACCGGCACCCCACTGCCTTTGTCCTACGATTCAGGAAAACAACTTGCCTTTGAATATCTATTCGGATCAGAACTTTACTCTTTAGGCACTTCCATTCTCTGGTCCGAATCCAAACACCTCCAGATTGGGCCAGTCTCTCCCCTTGGCACATTCCCTGCCCATGGAAGAACCAGATCTTTTGGTGGCTCACTACTCGCGAGGTTGTCTAAAGATATCAATAAGATTTCCTTCGAGGCATTACTCTCAATGGGCTTAACTCGTAGGCTAGACGAATTCAAGTTTGATACTGGCTACTTCAGCGAAGCTGGCCTTTCATTCCTGAAATCCTTTGACTTCGGGGTGCATTACGAGATTTTTGAGGGTCATAAAGTGGGGATTTATTGGCGATATCAAAACTTAGAAGGCTTGAATCATAACTCGGAGAACCAAAACGCAATGTTGGGGCTTTCTTATGCTCAGGAGTTCTAAATCCTAGAACTTTAATGCTAAGACCAAGCTTATTGCTTTCTGAAATCGATCAAATATTTTGTTACTAGATCTAAGTCCAAGCTGCTGTCAAATGTGAAGGAGAGCATCTTGGCATCATCTTTCAATAGATTAAGTAAAACCTTGGCTCTACCAATCTCTAGGCCTTGCGCATTTAATGCTTTTGCCAAGACTTCCCCGTTAGCTTCATTTTCGGAAATGAGATAAACATCCAATTTATGAGCCTCGACCTTGGAGGATGTCATGGAAATCTGTTTATCTATAATGGATATCCCCAGGGTGACTGGCTTATCTTTTTCCAAGCAGGAAGTGAGAATGAATAAAAGAGAAAAAACTGTAAGTAGGAACTTTTTCATAAGAAGAAACAATACAAACTTAAATATACCATGATTCAATTTCTCTAATCAAGCAACTTACAAATTTTAGATAATCTCTATGGATTAATTTCAAATACGGTTGCTCCCCATCCACCGGTATTATGATCACCTAGCCGAAACGATTTGATCGTGGTATTTTTCCGAAGCTCGGAATGAACTATTTCCCGAAGAGTACCAATTCCTTTGCCGTGAATGATACGTCCTGAACGAATCCCTTTTCTTTTGCATTCAAAAAGAAATTCTCGAACTAACTCTTTTACTTCGGATGGTTTAAACTGATGAAGATCTAGAGTTCCATCCGTCGATATAATCACGGGGTCCTGTTCTTCACGCATCATTCTAATAAGTCTTCACTCGCCTGCGGATGAATCTTTTCTCCTTTTATTAAAGGTTTTTCAATCGAGTGAAAATCCTTTTTGGGATTTTGCTTGTTAATTTCATCTACAGGGTAATTGTAAACAGGTTTTGGCTTTGTTGGTTTTTCGCTTTCTTTTTCAATTTCTTTTCTGTCCACAGATTCTTTAGGCTTAACTTGAATCTCATCACAAGCACACAAAGATAAAAAAACGAACGGAAATAAAAAAAGGCGGATCATAGGGACTTTCTAAATATCAGGCATTAGCAGTCAAGTTATTCAAGTTATTTGTTATTTTTCTTACAGCTTTCATTTCGGTCTCGATTTGACATTTGTTCCGTAATTACAAAAAAAGAATATATGCCGTTATTAAATATTAAGACCAATCTTTCGGAACTTTCCGAGTCGGACTTGATGCTTATTCAAGATGAAGGATCTCAGATTTTATCTGAGGAAATTGGGAAATCGATCGACTTCGTGATGGTTCTCTGCGAAGCAGGAAGAAATATCTACTTTTCGGCGAACGCTAGTGAACCGGCTGCATTTATTGAAATCAAAAACGTGGGGGCTCTTTCTTCATCTTTAAGTTCTTCTATTACTCAAAAATTATCCTCACTTCTGGAAAGAGTCTTATCCATCCCTCCAAGTCGATGTTATCTGGAATTTCAAGAATCAGAACGGCATTTATGGGGCTGGAACGGGAAAACTTTTGCTTCTTGATTAATGGAATGAAAGAATCAACCAGGGGCAGGGAAAAAAAATTAAAGGATCAGCGTTTTCCCGTCTCACTAAGAGGTAGCTGGTTTGGACTTAACCGAAATTTTCGAGATCTTCTTGCTGATAAATTAATCACTCCAGTCCAATATACCACCCTTCGTAATATCTATGAGTTCGAAGGACTTAATTTAAATCAAAAAAAACTATCCATCTTGCTCAGTTCCAACCAAAATAATCTCACCGCAATCTTGAAAAAACTGGAAGTTCAAGAACTGATTGATCGAAGGCAGGGTAAGATGGATGGTAGAACCAAGGAAATTGAGGTTACGCCACTTGGAGTTCAGGTTTTTCAAGAGACTCAAGCAATTGCCCTTGGATTACAATCAAAGGTAATGGAAGTATTTTCTGAAGAAGAAGCAAACCGTCTAATGAATTACCTTAAAAAATGCTCTGAGAATCTAGATCTTGTCGAGCAAGGCTGTAAAGTTTTCGATACTGAATAAGCGGAGACAGATTGGGAGAAAACCCAAGACGGCTTTATGTGCACTCGATAGATTGAATTGTCGACTAAGTTTGTTCGTCGATCACGTAGGGCTCACTGATACCGGAGTTAACTTCATCCAATTCAGAAGAAATTCGCTGAATCGAGCCAGTCATCGAACTTACACGGTTTTTGAGTCCTACAATTCTGTGATCCAACGACCTTTGTTGGGTTTCGATTGCAAGGTTCGGCCCGGATGCACCTTTACCCATGGTAGGCTTTTTTACTTCAATATTGGGCCAAAAGAAACCAAGGATTGTAAGTAAAAGTCCTGCTGCTGCATAATAACTACCGATCGAGTCGGCATATAGACTTGCTCCAACAGTTACGACACCGAGTACAATCAAAATGGGGGAAGTGCTGACGGTGTAGATTTTTTTGGACTTAAAATTCTTCGGTTTCCGATAATCATCCAAAAGTTTATCTTTAAGTTCTCCAAGGGTTTCGATCTGCTTCTTTGCTTGTTCCCCCTCGGACACCAAATTAATTCTTTCCTGTTCCATGGCTACTCTTTGTTCTTCTGCAACCCTTTGGTCTTCTTCCCATCTTACTCTGATTTCGTCAACGAGTCCCTCCCTTGGCTGAACCCCGCCAATTTCAACAAATCTGGAAGTGATCAGTTTTACATCATCCAACATTTTGTACTGCTTATCATTGATTGTGAAGAAGTCCTGATACTCATGAAGAAAGGCATCAATTTCTTCGAAACTGGTTTCATCAAAAATACCCTTGCACAACTTTCGATTAAAGCAGTTGAAAAGTTGCAGGTTTACTGGAATCCAGTGCTTGTTTGGATTCGGGAAGATTCCCATAAAGGCATTCAGCACACAAGACAGGATTTCCCATTCTTCCGCCTCAGCGGGATTTTTTTCAACATGGATATTCTTAACTTCTTCCCTCACCTCAGGTTTAAGAATGACATCCCCATCCAGGGCAATATCTGCAAGTTCTGAATTTCTCTTAATCCAATTAAAGCAATAAGCTGCTTCTCGTGGCGGACAGAAGAATTCCAGGGCATATCGATTAATCCGGTCTGGATAAGACGCCCGAAAAAGATAAGACCAATCCTGCTCGGTCAAATTCTTTAGAGCTTTTGCCATAACTGTACTATTTTCGCTCATCTTTGCTGCCTTTGTTTTATCTAAGATAATTCGTTGAGATGCAAGTTTCAAGACCTTCGATGGATTTCCTCTTGTTTTCTTATAGATTTCAACCGCTGAAATTTTTTCGCTGGAGTGACCTTTGAACAATTCAAAGGTTTGATTGGATGACAAACCAGAAAGTAAAAAATCATGAATCTGTTCGAATCCAAATTTCTGAAAAAATAGCTCCAACTTGGTCCTTGGTTTCTGACCGGTAAACAAAAATCGAGCTTTTTTGAAATACTTGGATTCCCGAAGTGCAACATTTAAGTCCGTCTCGATCCAATTTAAAAGCCTTGGGTTATAACCGTCCACATCATCAAAGACAAAGACTGGAGAGAATGTGATATCATCACTTGATTCCATCAGTTTCTCTAACGACTTAATCAGGATACTCGCCACTTTTGAAAATATTCCCCCTGATGCTATGGCCAAGGTTGAGTCGATTGTGTGGGGTAAAACTGCTAACTCTCTGCCAATTATTTGAGCGAAAGCATTAATTGGATCCTGAGATAGTGCGGATCCAGCTTGTAAATCCCGTGCTAATTGGGATGCCCAACCAGCGGGAGATAAGTTCCCCGGATTTCTGGGACAAAGCCACAATATTGAGCAATCCTGATTTAGTAATTTCTTACCAATTTCACCCACAAGAGCAGACTTCCCGATTCCTCCTTCTCCACAAATAAAAGCGGCCCTCATGGTTCCAGCAGGAGATAAGCCTTGGCTTAAAGAATTTAATTCGGTTTCTCGACCTATGAAGTTCATGACTATTATTATTTCCTTTGCGATTTCCAGCCGAACCACCCACTCCCTGCAACCATCGTGCAGGAAGTGAGTAAAATAAAATTGGCTGAAAACATTGGTACTTTCTTAACTTTTATTTGGAAAAAGCAGTAATTCCATTACCGTTTGCTGGGTAGAATTTGCTTGTGTTAATGCGGCAACCGTAGCTTCATATTGAATCGTGTATTTAGAGAGATTAGTGGTTTCCTCAACAATATCCGCATCCATGATTCGACTTCTTGCAGCTTCGAGGTTGGTTGCTTTGGTTTCCAGATAACTGGAAGCAAAACCAAGTGCTGAAGAATCACCTGC
>DEYT01000052.1:30855-32191 GCA_002364975.1 Opitutia bacterium UBA3151
ATTACCGTTACCGGTGTTGATGTCAGCCAAATCCTCGACTTGAGTGAGAGCATAAAAATTACCGGTCGATACGTTTAAATCAATGCCACCAAAGTTGACCACTCCGTTTCCATCTGCGGTAGTGCTCGCCTGTTTTGTGGCAGCACTGAACAGTGCCTCACCGTTGAATTTTTCAACGGCAATCGTACCAAGCTGGGTTTTCAAATCATCAAACTCAGATTCGTAGAGAGCTTTTACAGCATTATCAGTACTACTATCGAAATTAACTTTAAGAGTTTGCATTTCGGAAACCACATCGGAAGCAGTTTGCAATGCAGTGGATTGAGTATCCACAAACGATTCAGCATTCGCTACACTAAGTTGTAGATTGCTGGTTATAGTCGCTTGATTTGAAAGCTTCATTCCAAGAGCAAGTCCACCAGCATCATCCGCAGCACTATTTATTCTCAAGCCACTGGAAATTCTTAGCATGGCCTGATTCATTTTAGACTCTGTGGTTCGAAGGTTGTTTAGACTTTTTAAAACTCCATAATTAGCTCCTATTGAGAATGCCATGAGTGTACCCTCCTTTCACGATTAGCAGGGATGGTATTATGATTCCCTCCAAGCTTGCTGAATAAGCGAGCGGAAGGAATGGTTACAATTCTGATATTCATAATGAATTTTCCTTCCTGTTATTGAAGCAGTGTAAGTGCTACATTGTTTGCGGAGTTTGCTTGTGCTACCATGGATGCCGATGCCTGAACCAAAATTTGTTGCCTCGCCAAGTTTGCACTTTCAGCGGCAATATCTACATCCATGATCCGACCTTTAGCAGCAGTAAGGTTGGTAATCTGTGTGTTAACATCTGTCATCTTGTACTGCAGTTGATTTGCCTCACCACCATTGGTAGCCCTTAGAGCCGCGATGTTGTCTAAAACTTCATTTACATCGTCTGAATTTGTGATATCTCCTACAGCCGTTAATGCGGCGAAGTCGTCGCTGTTAGTTGTACTAGTCAAGGCAGTGTCCACATCGTGTCTGGATATGGTAATGCTTTGACCAGCAGCCGTAATGGTAAGATCACTCGCACTGTCGAGCAGGTTCACATCGTTGAACTTGTTATTGGTCGCAGTTGTGTAGGTAGCGAGCTGTGCGGATAAATCAGTGACCTCTGAGTCGTAGATCGTACTACCAGTCATGAGTACATCCTCTGACATAGATTTGAGTTCCCCCAAACGCATCACGATGTTAGCTATGTTGTCTAGTAAGCCATCCTGTACTTGCAGAAAAGAAATGGCATTGGCTAGGTTGTTAGCCGCACCCTCTAGTTGATTGATCTCATTTTCGAGTTTCA
>DEYT01000108.1:0-17445 GCA_002364975.1 Opitutia bacterium UBA3151
AAGCCAGTTCCTTCTCGACGGGAAATGGAGCCATGCTGCCGGACTTAATACTATTTCCTTTGGCTATGTAGCCTTCATTTGTTGTGCCGCAATTGCAACCGGTGCCCTTAATTCTCATGGTCGATTTTTTGCCGGTGGATTTTCCCCGATCGTTCTCAACATGTTCATGATTTTGACCTTATCGATCTTTGGTATCTGGAAGGAATACTCCCTTGATAAACTCTCAGTCTTACTTAGCTTTAGTGTTTTAATTGCAGGAGTATTTCAGTTTCTGCTTCCTTTTGAAGAACTAAAAAGGAAATTCAACTGGAAGATGAAATTCGACCTTACTCCATCCTTGGAATTATCCAAAATCAATCAAATATTCTGGGTTGGTGCTCTTGGGGCCGCGGTCTTGCAGGTCAACATCTTAGTTTCTCGCTTTCTTGCCTTTTCACTAGACGAAACGGGTTCTCTTTCTTACTTATTTCTAAGTTCGCGATTGGTAGAACTTCCTCTTGGAGTTTTTGTGATATCGATCTCCACTGTGCTCTTTCCTGAACTCTCGAAATCTGCATCCCAAAAAGATCATAAGCTTTTTTCCCTTCACTTATTTCGTGGTTTAAGAATGACTTCGGCAATTACCATACCGGCTGCAGTAGGACTAATAATTTTAGCCGAGCCTATTTTATCAATTCTCTTTAATTGGGGAATGTTCGGTCAAAATGAGGTTCTTTTGGCTACTGAAGTACTTGAAATCTCAGCATGCGGGCTTCCTTTTTACGCTGTCTCCACATTTTTAGTTAAGGGATTTCATTCCAAGCAAAACATGAAAGTGCCCCTACAAGCTGCAATACTGAGCATGTCATCAAACATTTTCTTTAGCATACTGCTCATGCAATCACATGGGGTTCACGGTCTAGCTTGGGCAAATGTGATCGCTGCAGTTACTCAGAGTTTTCTCCTCTACTGGAAAACTTCAGATCTAAAATGGAGCTTTCTCTTTAAAAAAGACCAACTTTACATGCCCTCGATATTAATATCTTCCTGCCTCATGGCTTTGCTATTATTTTCACTCAAAGATTGGTCTCCTCTTGAGTACGGCAAGGGTAATGATTTAGTAAAAATAGCAGGGTTGATTCCACTGGGGGTCCTGACTAACTTTTGCTCACTTTTCTTGGCTGGGCTACCTGAAGTTAGAAACCTTATGGTCAATTTTAAACCGCCGGTGAAACTATGATTTTATTCCTGATTTCATTGACAAGAATAGCTATATAAAGAAGGTCTTAGGATCCCATGTCACAAAATCATCCTAAAGCCAAAGGTTTTACACTGATCGAACTGCTTGTAGTGATCGTGATCATTGGAATTCTTGCGGGCATTACTTTCACTGGAGCCAATTTTTTACTTGGGACTAAAGATATCAAGAAAGCGGAGAGCGAAGTGGAAGCCCTGCAACTTGCACTAAAGCAATATGAAAGTGAATATGGCAATTTGCCTAATACGGAACTTGTTAGTGACCTCGATGATGAATCTGCAAGGGGTCAACTTTTACTCTTTTCTTTACTTGGTTTGATTGATGAAGTTGATAATGTTCTTACTAAGGAGGAGAGAAGAAAGAGCTTTTTACCTAATGACATTTACACCTTTGCTACTCAAACTGAGAGTGGTGACTTCACGACTGTCTTTTTGGATTTGAACAATGGCGATATTACATTCGTCGATGGGGAAAACAAACAAGTATCTGAATCTGTCTGTATGATTGACCCTTGGAATTATCCCTATATTTATGAATATCCACGCAGAGATGGGCATCGTGGTTACCTGCTATTCAGTAAGGGACCGGATGGTATGTCTTCTATTTTCAAGACCGAACTCACCAGCACCCCTAACATGGAAGATATTGATCAAGATAATATTCCGAATTCTGAACCAGGAAAATGGTAATTATGAGCAAATCTCAAAGCAAAAAAAATACAGGAAGTCCCGGGTTCACCCTCATTGAGCTTCTGGTTGTGATCTCCATTATTGGAATCTTAATGGGTATAATCGGCCCGAAGGTTTTCGATCTTCTTGGAGGATCAAAAGCTACCAAGACCCAAGCGGTTTTTAAGTCTTGGATCACTCAGCTTTATCAGTACAATGAACATTATAAGTACTTCCCCCCTTTTCTCCTACAAGATGAAGAAGGAGAGGCAGTACTTCTCTCAGAGGATGACGCTAACCATGACAAATTTTTGGCTGCTCTGAAAGGTAAGAAATGGAATTCGACTTCTCTTACTTGGGAGAGCCTTTCCGGTGAATTTCTTGATGAAAATCGAAAATCAAGGGAATTTCATAGCTTTAGCGAAGATGAATTTGGAGAAGAAGGTTTCCTTGCGGATGCATGGGGTGGCAGAGATATTTATATTGTGGTTGATCAGGATGGGGACGGAATGATCGAGTTATCATCTTCTACCGGAGAAAAGATCATCCAAGCACTAAAGAGGGAAAATGATCCTGATATCGTGGAAGAAGCCAGGGATAAACTCTTGGTTATAAGAGATAAAGTAGGGATTTTTGTGCTCAACGATTTGAGCGGGGAGACTGATACGCAAAATGTTTTCTCCTGGAATGTTTCGAAATATCTTGGAGACGAATAATCGAAGGAAGAAATTTAAACAACTGCCTTTTAGCAAATGAAAAGCAGGAAAGCTTTTACTCTCATTGAACTCTTGGTCGTTCTTGCCGTGATGGGTCTAATGATGGGCGTGATTGGATTTTCCCTTCTTAGTGGAGGCGGTGCAGAGTTGGGCTCCTCGCAAAGAAATTTACTTGGGATTCTCCAAAAAGCTCGGACAAAGGCTGCAGCAACTGGATTAACCACCAGAGTGATCATCAATGCTCAAACGGATGATGAAGAAAAATTTCATCGTTACCTCGAAGTGATAATCCAAGATCCTAACGCAACCAATTCATGGATGGTTGAAAACGAGGGGATTACCCTTGATGAAGGAATTTATTTTGTACCGGAGGACTCAACTGCCTCGGTCCAACCTGACGGATGGAGATCCGATGCATATTCCCAGTGGAGCCAAGACTCCAGTCAAGAATTCTTTCTTAAGGATGCTTTTAGAGGACTGAGGGAAGAAGGGCAGGGAACTGAGTTTAAGTTTATCGAATTTGATAGTTCAGGGAACTTAGTCTGTCCAGCAACCGGATCAAATTCTATTTCGACAATACCGAAAATTGTGCTCGCAAAGGGTGCCCCGAACCCTGTCGACCCCTCAGTGCCCTTGCGATTCGATGACCCCAATGCAGTAGGTGGTATTCTTCTTCAGCGATTTGGAGGTTTTGCAGTGCTTGAAATTTCTGACTTTGTGGAACAGTAAAAATTTTGATTAAAAGAAAAAAACATGGATTCACATTACTCGAAGTCGTTATAGCACTTGCTGTCTTTGGGTTTTTGATTGGTGGTTTAATGGGTTTTCTACCGTGGGGTGTTCAGGGAGTCGGAAAAGTTCGGGAGCAAAGCATCGCTTATGGTTTAGTAGATGCAATTGAGATCGAGCTTGAAAGAATGGGTTTTTCACTTGTGGAATCCTCCACCAAAAGACTTGAAGGTATGTACAACCCAGCAGACCCTCCGATTGAAGCGAGTGAGAAATTTTCTCTGCTCTTGGTTTCAACTAAAGAAGGAGGCTCAGTATCGTTTGAGCAAGTCGTAAAGGAGCAAGATCAATCCTACCTGAATAATCCCGAAAACAAGCAAGAGGGAGAAAATGTTGACGATTTAAAGAAAGATTTTGGTGGCTTAATAAATTTCAACAGTACCACCCTCGGAGGAAGTACCGAACCAGTCTCTCTCTTTGGCTTCAATGAACAAGATGTAACTAGAGCCCCATTTTCTCATCGCTGGATCCCAGAAAGTGACCGTTACTTTTTGATCAAAATCACTCAGTTTCCATTTGGTCATAGACACCAGCATCATGTAAGTAATGGATACCTCGCCCTTGAAGTAGATATTCAATGGCCTTACAAGGTGCCTGTCCCTCCGGATGATTTCCGCAGGGTTCCTGAACGCTTTCGTTCGCATTTCCGCCTCCCGATTGCGATCAGCAGATAAATTACATTGTGGTGAAGTGGGGTGCTTGGATATCTGCAACCAGACCGAAAACATTGGTTGCCTCTTTTATACCTGTTATGGTTGGTGCCAGCTTGGCTTTTTCGGAGCACCAAGAAATAAATCTTTTTCTCTTGTTTTTATGTTTTAGCTTTTCCTTTTTGGTTCAAATTGGAACCAACCTTTCAAATGACTACTTTGATTTCATTCGTGGTTCGGATAGGAACCGAATTCTTGCACCAACGAGAGCAGTGGCGAGCGGGTTATTAAAACCAAATCACGTAAGAAATGCAGCTTATTTTCTCCTTGGAATCAGTTTCGCTGTTGGGATTGTAATCTACAAGATTTCAGACGGACCTAATTCATTGATCTGGATTGGTCTTGCTAGTGTAATATGTGCGGTTGTTTACACAGGTGGACCATTTCCATTGGCCTACAATGGTTTAGGAGATCTTTTTGTAATTCTCTTTTATGGTTTTATTGCGGTTGAGGCTACCCATTTCGTTCTTCTTATAGAACAAAAAGCAGTGTATACCCCAGATTTTATTGCTGCTTTAAGTATTGGTTGTATGACCAATATTCTTCTGGTGGTTAACAACTTCAGGGATTATGAAGAAGACATGAAAAACAAGAAAAATACATTAATTGTAATTTTCGGTAGAAAATTTGGCTTTCTCCTTTTCATTTCCTGCTATCTTATTGCCCTTCTCATATGCCCATTTCTAGAACCAAGGTTATGGCTTTTATATTTTTGCCTGCCCTTAAGTATGTTTGGTGCTTTTAAAATTTTGAAAGCAAAAACAAAACGAGATTTTGATAAATTAATTTCACTTTCTGCCATTTCATTACTATTTTCAGGATTGCTTAGTGTAGCAGGAATCCTGCTGTACTATTAATAAAATTCACTATTAACTCATTAAATACCTATAAGAACGAATTCTATTAATACCAAAAAACTCTTAAAAATCATGGCAAATTACAATAACAGAGATTGAATATTTAACATGTATACTCCTGAAATATCAGAATTTCCTTCCTTTTCTTTGAAAAGATTACTCACGACTTGCTTTGGCTCTGTAGGCAAAGACCTTAATGCATGCATACTCATCGATCTTCCTGATCTTCAACTTATGCATGATTTGGCTTTCTTAGATGAAAACTCTTTTCAAGTCCAAAAGTACGCTAAAAAGTATTTTCTTGACCCACTCCTTGATGGTGTTGCTAACGAAGTTGGATATTCCTGTGTTGATTTCTTGGCTTTTAAAACCACTGGCGGTTCTAATCTCGATCCAGAGGACGAAGTTACGGATGCACACGGTAATGTATTATCCTTCGAAGATGATGTTTGCCCTAAGTATGATATCATCCTTGCCATTACTGATTACTCATTAACTGCTCCCCTAACTGCTATGGCGAAAGTTCATGATTTCCGTGGAGCAACATTACATGGGGTCAATGATATCATACTAGGATCAGGACTTGCAGTTGATTACACCATAATCAGCGAGCAAGCCGAGGTATTTCGTAATACGCTCGACAAAACGGATTCCTTTGAACTTAATTTTCAAATTGAAGATTCTTCTTTTACACTCAATATAGAGTGCAACGGTCAAACCGCACAAAAAAGTCACGGACTTTGTCCTCCTGGCAAACCGGATATTGCAAACCTTCCTGCTGGCGAAGTTTATTTTGTTCCTGAAAATGCCAGCGGTTCTTTTCCTTTCAGATATTCCGACGGAACTCTGGCTGAAATGGTGGTAGTTGACGGTGCAATCAAAAAGGCTATTTTCATTAGCGGGGATCAGACTCTTATTGATGAAAGAAATTTGCAACTATCAGAAGATCCCGCAACTGGTATCATCGGGGAGTTAGGTTTTGGAACACAACTTTTACCGTTTTCGGGCAAGGATATACAGGATGAGAAAATACTAGGAACTTGTCATGTGGCAACTGGTAGAAGCGATCATCTTGGTGGAAATTTAACTCCAGAATTGTTCAATTCGCGCCTAAATGCTTCTCATGATGATATACTTTTTGCTCCGCCCAAAACTCCTGAGATTACGGTAACTTCAGTCAAAATGACTAAAGATGGGGTAACTCATACCATTCTTGAAAATTTTACTCCGACTACATTCTTATTACAGGCACTTGAATCTGCTTACCCAACTGAGAAATTCGCCGCCTCAGTTTGAAATAATTAGTTTCTATATCTCTACCTTCTACAAATACTGGATACCATTCGGGATAATTAACCCTTCATCTTGATGCTAATTACAATTTTGTAGTAGCCTCATCTTTGTCGGTATACCTTAAATCCGTACAAAGCTTTAAAAGCTTTGCAAATATGTAATTATTATTCGATGTTTAGGGGTATGCTTACTACGATAAAGTTTTTAAGCAATTCCCCACTGCTTCTCAGCCCACTTTTAACCTTAGTTCTTATATCCCTATTTGTTCCAACAAGTAGGGCCTTAGCACTGGTAGAATCTGATTTATTAACAAGTTATAAAATTTTTGATTTCAGTTGGAATGATGCTTCAGATTCATTTGAAGAAACTAGTGTCGCATATCCAAGCCTTATTCTTTATGAAAATAACCATTATGTGTTCAACAATGATTCAGCCGAAAACCTTTTCTTAACAGAAACATTTGGCTCTTCTTATACTGGAAGTGAAATATTTGAAAACAACACCAGTGGACCTAACAGGTATCTTATTTTCTCCCCAGAATCGAATAGTACGAATTCGAGAAATTTTTTTTACTATAACCCGCAAAACTCTTCAAACTTTGGGTCGATTCAAGTTTTACCATATGCTTCGACTGGTCTTATTCAAGACAACACAACCTCACAAGGTGCAAAATTCTCATATTCCTTAGAGGTAGACTCAATCAACCAACTTGTACTTGTCGGTGCTCCGGGTGAAAATTCTTTCGTCGGAAAAGTGGTTGTTTATGATCGTAGTGATGATCTTAATTTAAGTGAACTCTTGGAGATTACACCACCTGCTCAATTCGAAGAATCTAATATGCAGTTTGGTTCAGCGATTTCTCCATATGATGACCTTCTTGCAATTAGTGCACCTAACAATGATAGCTTTTCCGGTGCTATTTATATGTACGAAAGGCAATTGGATGAAAGTTACGAGTTTCTCCAGAAAATTATTGATGAAAGCGGATCCAGCGGAGATATATTTGGATACAAAATAAAGCTTTCTGATTCTTGGTTGATAGCGAGTTCTCCGCAAACTGTCAGCAATGGTAATGGTAAATTATCTATTTATAATATTGAGTCCAATAATTCCATATCCTTTCATTCGTACCTTACTGCTGCAGATGCTTCAGTAAATGACGAATTCGGTTATGACACCTCCCTAGATGAAAACTTGCTAGTTGTGGGTGCTCCGGGGGTGGACAGTGCTACCAACGGAGATGACTCTGGTGCTGCTTATGTTTATGAATGGAATGCCTCCGGTAATCAATGGAGCCAGATACAAAAGCTTACACCCGAGAGTTTGTCTGTAGACGATCAATTTGGCTATTCCGTTTCTATATCTAACAACTTTATTTTTGTGGGATGCCTGAAGGGTGATGGAAATGGGGTAGATAGTGGTTCTCTATATGTCTTCAAACATAATGGAACTGAATGGGTTGAAATTTCTGTGCTCTCTCCTCCCACTTCTCTTTCTGATCAGCTCTTTTCCACTGATATCGATTCTCGAGGCAATTCGGTTTTCATTAGCTCACCAGGTTCAGGAACACATGGACAAGTTTTTGCCTTTGGAATCGACCAGAATGACTCGGACTGGAAGCTGATCTCAACCATTGACTACAACCAATCAAGTGTACTTGTGGGTTCTACAACAATGGCACCCATTGCAACAGGAGATGGAATGATTGTTGTTGGTTCTCCAGAAGAAGGATCTCCATCTGAAGCCTGTGGTGGATTTCAGACTTTCTTCAACCCTTCGTGGACCAGCAATTTGGCCTTTCCAAGTACAATCCCTCTTTTTGCCCCCAATCTGCAATCTAGCTTTAGTTTAAATGAAGACGGGCCAACATTCACTTTTGATTTTAATGCCAGCCACAAATTCGATGAGAACTTCACTTGGAGTATCACCTCTGACTTTGGAAATGTTGGGAATGCAACGATCAGTAGCAGTTCTGGATTGTTGAGCTTCTCGACTTCACCTAATCTTTTCGGAGATCAAAACCTGACCATCCAAGCAGCTACGGAAAACTCCTCCGCTACCCATGACATTATAATTTCTGTCACTGCTGTTAACGATACGCCCGGATTCCTTTATGACTCAAGTTCGGTTTATTCCCTTCCTGCTGGAATGGAGAATGAACTTATGAATTTCAATTTCGATCTGGAGGATGTTGATGGAGACGAAATAGCCATCTCCCTCAAGAGTGGAAGTACTTTGCCAGCAGGACTCAGCCTTGAACCAGCAGGTTTAGCTAGTTCTGGTCATAAAATTACCGGAACTCCAACTAGCTTGTTGAACCCGGGCGATAATTTTGAGGAGTACACTTTTACATTAATTTGCTCCGACCCGGACGGAACCGAAGCTGAACAGGACTTTTCGATTTTGATTTACGAGGAAAACAGTCCACCTCAATTCGACTACAATGGCTCTACTCCCTCCATCGTTAGCTTGGAATTATTAGAGGATTTTTCGTCCACCGATTGGTATGAGGCGACACAATCTCTAAGTTTTTCTGATCCAGATGGGGATGGCTTCACTTTGAGTGTAAAAGATTATCCTTTGGATGGAAATCTGACCGTTATTAATTCTGTTCCTAATTCAGATTCTAAGATTTTGTACATTCCTGAGCCGGATGAAAATGGCGAAAGGTCTTTCACCGTTACCATTACGGACGATAACATTTACCCTAAACAATCCGAGATTACATTTAACCTAACTATAGAAAGTGTAAATGACGCGCCTCGAATTCTTTCAACAAGTCCACCATCCGAAGCCTATGAAGGTGTTTCTTATTCTCACCAGTTTGATCTCTATGAACCGGATGAAAATGATTCTATAACAGTTCAATTGAGAGGACTTCCATCTTGGCTCAAGTCTGCCGATGACAATTTAAGTATCTCTGGAACTCCAAGCTGGGCAGATTATAATGAGGGAGCTGCTACAATTGTATTTCTTAGCTTAGAAGATCAACAAGGAAATACCATTGAAAGGTCTTATTCTATTAATGTAATTCCAAACAATTACCCCCCTGTAATCTCTCAATCCACCACCCACTTCGTAATATCTGAAGATCAAACCCCGACTGCTTGGTCCGCTCTAGAACTAAGTGCGTTTAACCCAGATCAAAATGAAACCAATAGCACTTTAATCTGGAGTATTGATCAAGAACCAGATGCCCAATCTGGAACCATAATGATAGAGTCTTATGACTCTTCTGCCATGGTTCACTTTCAACCGGAAGGAAATTACAGTGGAATGGCTTACTTTTCAGTAAAAGTAAGTGAATATCCAGACAGTAATGCGAGTGACATTGTTTATATTTCGGTTGAAGTGGAATCGATCGAAGACACACCCATATTCGAGAGTTACCCGCAATCACTCGATGCGATCGAAGGATATTCATGGCAGTACGAAATCTTTGCTGTGGATGGAGACACCGAACAAACTCTTGTGATCTCTTCGGACAACTCGCTTCCTCCATGGCTCACCTTAATTAGCATATCGGAAGGGAGTTCAATATTATACGGAACTCCTGTAATCGGACAGGCTGGCACCTATCCAATAAGTTTGAGTGCAACAGACGGAAATGGAAATTCTAGTTCACAAGAATTCACCCTCAATGTGCTTGATGAAAATACCGCACCGATCTTTTCCGTACCCGAATTCAATAACATTCAAATTCTTGAAGATCAACCTTGGACAACGAATCAAGTCTCGGTGATTGACCCAGACATTCAAAATATTTTTTGGCTTCTGGATCAAGATCCTACTGCAGGTACAGTAGAATTTAATCCTAATTATGGTAAACAGGTTGAATTCTCCTACACACCCGATGGTAATTTCTCCGGTTCTGATGCATTCACTATCCAAGTCACTGATGGTATAAGTTCTGCAGTCGCATCCTACTCAGTATCTGTAGAAGAAGTTCCCGATCCACCTCTATTCTCTTTGCTCCCAGAATTTCCTAACATTACTGATGATGATAGTCTCTCAAAAATGATCATAGTTAAAGATGGAGACGGGTTTGGAGGGCTTTCCCTATCTGTTAGTGGAAAACCGGACTGGATGCAAATTGACGATTACCTTCTCGATCAGAATGGTACAATTTTCATCAGTGGATCTCCAACTTCAGATGACCAGGGCACGATTAATCTTAGCTTAAGTATCTTGGACGCAAATGATCCGGCAGAATATGAGCTCACTCACTCGATTAATTTTGAAGTCGCAGTTTACAATCAACCTCCTCAATTCGAATTTAATGAATATTATTTCGAGGTTGAAGAAGACAGTGGTGAAGAAACTCTCTCTGATTCGAATATCGTAGTAACCGATGATCAAACCTCAACGAACAATCTGATCTGGTCAATTGGGACACAACCTGAATTTGGTACCATTACAATCGAATCAAATGGAACTGACCTCAAGTACACTACTGAAAAAGACCAATTCGGTCTTTGTACCTTTATCTTAACCGTGACCGATGATGGAGGCATTAATAGTTCTTTACCCAAATCTACCTCTATTATTATTGATCTTAATGTTACCAATACCCCAGATGCTCCAGTTTTCACTTCGACTCCTCCAAGTGATCAGGATGATAAAGTAAGTTGGAATGATGAAAGCGAATATAATTATCAGATCGAAACATTCGATGCAGATCTAACTTATCCCTTAATTGAATTAATCAGTCCGATTCCAGACTGGTTAAAATTCCAGATTTTGCCTGGTGCTGAACCAGGAATTAGCGTGGCAGAACTAAAGGGAACAGCCAAAGTAGGAAATGAAGGAATCTACAAAATAGAGATTAAAACGACAGACGATTATTATTCTGTAACTCAATCTTTTAATTTGGAAATTAGAATTGATGACTACCCACCGCAATTTCTATCCACTAAAAACGATCAAGAAATTCAAAAAATAAGGATTTTCATAGATGAAGATAGTAATGTCACAGAACAATTTAACCTACCCACCAACTATTATGCCAAAGATCCTGATCCTAAAATTGATGGCGGTATTTCATGGAAAATTAGCCAATATCCAAAAACTGGGAATCAATTAAGCATTGAAGGTAATGGTACTCGACCCGGGTCATTTCAATATTTTCCGGCTAATAATTTCAATGGTTATGATGAGTTTTACCTGAAGGCTTCGGATGGACACAGGGAGTCTGAACTTAAATTTGAAGTATTTATCAGACCCTTACCCGACGCTCCAACATTTCTACAACCAGATGCAACCAACTTCTCTTTGAGTGTGGGGGATTATTTTGAGGTACTGTTGGAAGCCATTGATGAGGATTCGAGCCAACTAGAATTTAAAAAGTTTACTCCATCATGGGAGGATAACGAATGGTTGTTTCTCAAAGATGGTAATTCATCCAAGTCGGTTTATCTCTATGGTAATGCCCGAATTAATAAAAAAAGTAACACCATTCCAGTTAGCGTTTCCGTTACCGATGAATCCGGAAGGTTTGATACTTTAGACCTTGTCTTCTCCCTTGATGGAACAAATCAAAGTCCAGTTATTCAAGCCGGTCGTGAACTCTCAATCATCTTCTCGGCGGACGGTGAACCCATTTCACTAAACTTGAACGATTTAATAGCCACGGACCCCGAGAACGATCTGATTATTTGGGAACCGTTCACGGAAGATGGAAAACTTATGGTGCTTACAGAACAAAGTTCCTCAGCTCGTAAATATACTGCTACAGATGCAAATATCACTCTTGAGCAAAATGGAAGCAAGCTTGTGAAATTAGAATATTTACCCCATAACCCTAAGAGCTTGACTGGAGAGTTTATGCTTCGTGCTTCTGATGAAATTAGCCACGACCAGATCACTATTTATGCTTCAGTCTTAGAGGATACCATGACCCCTGTTATTGAAGGCAATAATACTACTTCCATCGAGCAGGGGGAATACTTTGCCAAGGACTTCAAGATTTTGCATCAAGAAGATTATTACGATATATTTTTAACTGGTGGACCCGATTGGGTATCGCTAAAAAAATTGGATAATAGCAGCTTTCGAATCAGCGGCACTTCGCCGTTAGAGGATCTAAACCTTTATACCGTCGAATTCTATGCGGTATCCGGCGGTCGAAAGTCATCCAATTTCAAGCTCAGCCTTCAAACTATTGACAGTACTCCTCCAACAATCAATTTGCTTGGCGAAAGAGTGATCACATTAAGCAAAGGTGCAACATTTTCGGAACCAGGGTATTTTGCTGAAGACAAATACGGCAATAACCTAACGAGTCAGGTTGTTGTATCTCCAGACCTTGACCAAAACTTAACCTACAATGTTCTTAATTACACGGTTGAAGATCAAGATGGAGGCGTCACGACAACAAGTCGCTATGTAAATATCTACGATTCATTCCCCTTGAATTTCTCTAAAGCCCTTTATTTAAAAACACCTAGTAAACCGGTCTTTTCTTGGACTCCATATGGTAACTTAATCCTTTGCGCTGATGGCTTGACCCAAATTAAAAGTATTGATTCTGACAAAAACACATTGACCAATACATATGATATACCGCGACCTTTCATCAGCAGAATCCCAAGCGGAGATGAAGAGATCGAGATAATTCATCAATTGCTTGGAGATAGTATTCATGTTAAAAATATCCAGAAATTCGGTCAATCCTATTACTTATCTGGTTTATACCAAGATATTTTGAGTATTTCCGGGAAGACTAACTTATCCCAAGGGCATCGTTCTTTTTTTGTTTGTAAATTGAGTGAGACTCTTACTTTGGATTGGATCAAGAGTTTTAATTCGGATGAAGAAGTTTCAAATTTACAAGTTGTAAAGCTTAGCAATGACGGGATTGTTCTTGGAGGAGATTTCATAGGAAATCTTTATGAAGATGAAAACCTTCTGCTCTCTTCAACCAAACAGTCCTCTGACATTTTTTTACTTACCATTTCAGACCTGAATTCACCCGTGCAAGTATCAAGCTTTGGACAGGACGGGAACGAAACTTTGTCGTCGATGAGTTCAATGGAAAATGGTGATTTAGTACTCGCAATCAATGTACAAAAAGCAGCTCAAAATCTTTACGGAGTTTTGATGGTTCTGGATCAGGAATTTAATCCTTCTGCAATTTCTTTCGAATCTGATTATGCCAATAACTTGAATGATCTTTTGGTTTTAGATGAATCTATTTACCTAGCTTGTGAATTCAGCGAAGAACTTTTCTTTCGGGACACAGGAATTCAAAATGTAGCGACATCTGATCGAAATGCTTCAACTTTGATGAAATTCAGTACTTCTCTTGAACATCAGTGGACTACCCTCTTAGAAGCAGAAGAATTCGCTAGCTTAACAGATATTGAATGCACGGTATCAGGTGATTTAATTGGATTAGTTGAACACGCTGGAAAGATTTCCGGTTTAAACAATCAAGATTTGCTTGGGAAGCAGGACATTTCCATATTTCGTTTCAATCATCAAGATGGCTCGATTCTTTGGAATGAAAATATAGGAGGGGAAGAGGATGAGAGTGAAGGGAAGCTTGTCATCAATGAATCTGGGACCATGAGGGTTCTATTCAAGAGTGAATCAGACTTTGTTTCAGACGGAATTGAGATCAATGCGACCTTATCGGACGAATACATCCTGCTTTCGTTTGAGGCTGGAAGTTCTTTTCAATTCCTAGAAGAAGAGAAATTATTTTTAACCGAGGGCGATTTTTTTACCTCAGAAATTAAACTCCTTAATTCTAATTATGCTCAATACCATTTAATTGAAGCTCCTAATTGGGTTTCTCTCATAGATCATGGCCAAGGAAGTGCGACCATTTCAGGGACACCGGCTAAAGGCACTTCTAGTGGGGTAGTGGTAATCTCCGCTCATGGTTTTGACCGAAGTTCAGCAAATTATAGTTTAGAATTTTCAGTAGTAGAAAATAATACATCGGTTTCGAACTTAGAAATACCAGAGTTAACCAAAAGTTATGAAATTAAAGGAAATGGTAAAATCCTTTCACTTAAGAATTATCCTAACGATCAAATCGGCGTATTAGGAAACACCTCAGGTAATTTGTCATACCAAGGCATCACAATAAGCCCGAGTGGAAGGAAAGCCGGCTTCCTCCTACTTTTGGACCAAGATTTTGATTACAAAAAGAAAGTTCTCTTTAATTCGACTGTAGAAGCAGCTGTAAAAGGAATGACCCTTGATGAGGAAGGAAATACTTACATCGCTGGTCACTTCAAAAATAATCTCTGGATTGGTCAAACGATATATTCTTCCAACGGGGGATACGATATTTTTTTGGCAAAGCTATCCTCAACGGGGGATGTGCTATCAGTAAATACCTTCGGAGGATATGGGGACGATATTTCATCAAAATTGGTCATTTCCAATGATAAACTCATTCTGTCAGGTCAGTTCAGTGAATCCTTTCCTGTAAATGGTGAATTCATTGAAAGCAGCGGTTCCCAAGATGGATTCATTGCTATTTTTAAACCTGAACAGTTAAATACTTTCTTTAATTTCCATCAAGTAGGTGGAGCTGATTACGACGAAATTACCGATTTCACTGCCACTACATCCGGGGAAATTTTTCTAATCGGTAACTTCAGAAACTCCATCCTTTGGGGAAAGAAAACATACAATACAGAATTTTCACGAACCAGTTCGTTTATAGCATCTATCGATGAAAATTCAGAAGAGGATGCGTTTGAAATCCTATTCAGTAGTGGATCAATGAAGGCTCAATTTTTGAAATACGACCCGCTTACTCAAAGGTTATATATCTCAGGTGAATTTGATAATTCCTTATCTTTGATTGGGAATAATTATCCATCGAACGGAGGGTTAGATCTTTTCATCATGAGTTTGAATGAAAATCTTTCTGCTTTGAATATAAAAACCCTTGGGGGAAACGGGACCGACAGAGTAAGTGCTTTTGAATTAAACAATGATGGGAATTTATTTCTCTCGGGTACTTTTGCCCATTCCATTAAACTTGGGAATGAGACTCTTAATGCTCTCGGTGATACCGACTCTTACCTGGTTAGCTTAAATCCAGACACCTTAGAGATTCAAGATACTTTCCTCCTCCAAGGATTATACAAAGATCAAATTGATGCTATTCAAATAATTAGATCTAACTATCTACTCTATGGATCAACGATTGAAAGTTCACTTGGCGAAGTAAGTTTAAATATTGGTATCCTGGGTTATGCTGAAAATAGACCAAGCCTACTCACGCCTGTCCCTGAAAAAATCTCTTCCAATACTTTTTTTAATTTCGAATTCAAGACCGGGCCTTGGTTAGTGGATCAAAATAATTTCACTATTGATAGCGACTTACTACCGTCTTGGATGTACGCAGAAGTGAATACAGATGGATCAGGGATTTTGTCCGGCCAACCTCCTTTTAAATCACAAGATGTATCCTATGACTTAGGATTTACTATCAAATCTGAATCGGGTGAAATTCTGACTGTTAGTGAGTCCTTAGTTGTTAAAGATAGTTCACAATTCTCACCTCTTATTAAATTAGAAAAAGAATATTCTTTCTACCAATTTGAAGATTTCGAATTCACGATACACGCTTACGATAGAAATAATGATCCTTTATTGATAAACCCAACCCTACCTTCATGGATGAACTTTAGTGCTTCCGATTCAGGATTATGGGAATTCTATGGTTCAGCAGGGGTTGGCGAAACAGGGAGTCATGTCATTGAAATTATGATAGTGGATACTTCTGGCCTCCAATCAAACGCAAAAACATTAATAAATATCAAGCCAAATCTGGGAGGGGGTTCTTCCAGTAATGATGCATTACCTAATGGCTGGGATGAACAATGGATTGGCACCTATGCGATTAGTAATAATGGATGGTGTTATCATACCGTTTGGCACTGGGTATGGCTACAACCTAGTAATAATATGAGTGATCTATGGTTTCTGACCGAAGTAGGGAATTGGTACTGGACAAACTCAGAAAACTGGGACGCTGAAAATCAAAGTGGATATTTATATTCAGCAACGAAAAAATCATGGATTTACTGCAGGAAAGATGTTGGTGAGCAAACCATCAGTTACGACTATACCGAGAAGGTATGGGAAAAATTTAAATAATTAAGAAGCCAACAAGTTCTTATTTTTAAGCAAGGACTGAAGTTTTTTGTATATGGCTGAATAAAGGGAATCTTCATCCAGCTTAAATTCTTTCCGAAGCTGAGAAACGGAACTGCCATGAGGTATAAATTCATCAGGCCAACCAAAGCGAGTTATTGTAGATCGAGTACCTGTATCACTTAAGTACTCAAGAATTGCAGAGCCAAAGCCTCCTTTGAGAACCCCATCTTCAAGAGTAAAAATATGATCAAAGTTTTTAGCATGCCTCGATAACAAATGGATATCCAGCGGCTTAATGAATCGAGCATTGACAATGGTAAAGCCAACTCCGAATTCAATTAAGAACCTAGAATTTAGCTTGATCGCAACTTCAACAAAATCTCCAATTGCCCAGATGGCTCCAAGTTCTCCGCTCTCAAGTATTTCGGCCTTTCCTATTTCTAGATTAGAAGCTACCTCGGGTACATTTACTCCAAGACCATTTCCGCGAGGATAACGAATAAAAGCAGGTCGGTCAGAATTTACACCGGTAGATACCATGTTCTGTAATTCAGCTTCATGCCTTGGTTGCATGATAATGGCATTGGGAACGCAGTTTAGATATGATATGTCGAAAAGTCCGTGATGAGTAGGGCCATCATTAGGAGACAGCCCCGCACGATCTAAGCAAAAAGTTACTGGTAAATTTTGCAAACAAACATCATGAATAATTGGGTCATAAGCACGTTGCAAAAATGTTGAGTAGATGGCACATACCGGTCTCATATCCTTAGTAGCCATCCCAGCTGCCAACAAAACTGCATGCTCTTCCGCAATGCCAACATCGAAAAAGCGATCTGGACAATTTTCCTGAAAAGCATCAAGTCCAGTACCACTTGGCATTGCAGCAGTAATACCCACAACACGGCTGTCTTCTTTCGCTAACTTGGAGAGAATGTCACCAAAAACATCTTGATACTTGGGAGGAGATCCGGGCGGTGAGGCTTTCATTACCCCCGTTTTTTTCTCAAAAGGTCCTGATCCATGCCATTTCTCTGGTTCCTTCAGTGC
>DEYT01000108.1:17821-44584 GCA_002364975.1 Opitutia bacterium UBA3151
TCTGATTTCTTGGCGAACTCAAGAAAGTGAACAAGAGAGTCAATATCATGACCATCAATAGGTCCGAGATATCGAATCCCTAACTTTTCGAAAATAGAAGAAGGTGCGAGTAATTCCTTAGTATCTCTTTTAGCCTTAGAAACAAACTTCATTAATGACTTTCCGCCAGGCACCGATGAGAGGACAGATTCAGCATCTCTGTGAAGCTTGTTGTATACAGGATTAGCGATTAATTCATTAAAGTATTTGGAGAAGGCACCTACATTTTTTGCAATAGACCATTCATTATCATTCAAAACTAAAATGAACTTTTTGGTGGAACAGGCTATATTATTAAGAGCCTCTAGGGTTATGCCACAGGAAAATGCTGCATCACCGGCGATGGCAACAACATGGTTGTTTTCAGACTTCATATCGCGCGCCATACACATACCTAATGCTGCAGACAATGCAGTCCCGGCATGTCCTGCTCCATAGGAATCATGAATGCTTTCTTCTCGGCAAAGAAAGCCACTGTAGCCGCCTTCTTTTCTTAGATTTTCAAATTTTTCATCGGTCCTACCAGTCAGTAACTTATGGACATACCCTTGATGAGAAACATCCCAGCAAAAAGAATCCCGGGGTGAATCAAAAGCTAGGTGAAGGGCAACTGTGAGCTCAACCACTCCTAAGTTTGGCCCTAAATGCCCCCCATTCGCAGATGTTGTATCGATGATTCGAGTACGAATTTCATCGCACAAAACAGAGAGGGACTGAGGAGACAAATCCTTGAGCTGTTTTGGAGAATCCAAACTATCCAATATTGAGTCACTCGGCATCCGAATTGTTTTCCTTGGATAAAACACCTGCCTCATCTACTTCTTTTATGTGGATTTCGGCTGAATTGACTTTTGAACGGCAATGGCTCAATAACTTAGCACCTCTTCGATACTCCGAAACCAAGGAGTCAAGATCAACCTCTCCCTCTTCTAGCTTAACGACAATATCTTCCAACTCGTCGATGGCATCTTCAAAAGAAAGATGTTTAAGATTTTCAGTTGCTTTTTGGGTCATAAAGAAGAACTTTATACATATTCATTTCTTTTTATCAATCATGGAAAAATCTTCTAATAATCGACAAAGCTAAAGTTTTATCGATACTGCTAGCATGTCATCATTCCAAGGTTTTATCTTAGTACTAGCATTCCTCCAGCTGGCTTTTCAGTTGTTTCTAAAGAAAAAAAATGAGATGAGGATAAAATTACTTAAAAAAGTTCCGCCCAAAGAAGCACAATCTATCATGGATGAAAACAGTTGGAAAAAAACATCTGATTATTCCTTGGAGAAAAGTAGGTTTTCAAACTTTGAAGAAATTTTCGGCTTCATTACCTTCATCCCAATTTTTTTATTTATTTTTCCATGGGTCTTTGGAACTTGGAACACTTCGACTGAAATCGGAGTCTGGAGATCTGCTTTCGTCGTTTGCTGTTTTTTTATTTCTCTTCAAGCACTCAGTCTTCCTCTCGATTGGTACAAGCAATTCGTCCTAGAAGAAAAATACGGTTTCAACAAGTCATCCTTAAAGTTATGGATTAGCGATAAGCTGAAAGGGCTTGTTTTAGGCTTTGGTATTGGCCTTCTACTTCTAAGCTTTCTTCTTTATTTATTTCGTGAGATATCGAGCTTCTTACCCCAGATGTGGTGGGTACTAAGCTTTTGTATTTTCTTTATCATTCAATTGATCCTTATGGTTTTGTGGCCTAAAATTTTCCTTCCTTTGTTCAATAAATTAACTCCCCTTAAGGAAGGCAGCCTCAAAGACCGTTTGATTTCTCTTGCGGATAGAAGTGGATTCAAAGCAAAAACGATTGAAATTATTGATGGAAGTAAAAGATCAGGTCATTCAAATGCTTTCTTTACTGGATTTGGTAAATTCAGAAGAATTGTTTTGTACGACACCCTTGTAGAACAAATGGAAGAAGAGGAAATTGAAGCCGTTTTAGCCCACGAGGTAGGACATTATATGAAGGGTCATATACCTAAGAGACTTTTTATTTCTTTCCTAAGCGGACTTGGTATGTTCGGGCTCATTTCCGTAGCACTTAGCAGTCCTTGGGTCTATGAATCGGTAAACTTGCCCGAATACTTACTTGGGTCTGCCAGCTCTATTTTAGTTTTGCTTAGCTTGACCCTGGGCTTTCTGACCTATTGGATTTCTCCGATTAGTAATCTTCTTTCACGTAAGCATGAATTCGAGGCAGATTTATTTGCAAAAGAATCAATCGGAAGCGAAAAACCTCTCATAGAAGCATTAAGGAAACTTTACAAAGAAAACCTAACACACCCTCTTCCTCACCCTTGGATTGCAAACTTTCATTTCTCTCACCCAACAATCATAGAAAGAGAAAGAGCTCTTAGGTCATAGCAAAGTCTTCCTAGTTACAAACCGAGAACAATACCAAGCATGGACACCTATTCCTGTAATTGAACCAAAAAGATTCATAACGGTATCTCCCAAGGAGGGAAAACGCATGGGAATGAAAGCCTGACTAAACTCGTTCAAAATTGCATAACCCAAGCAAATAAATAAGGCCAGTAGGCTCTTTGGGTTTCGGAATTCGAAATTAAAAGGTCCAAGATATCGTAACCAAACCCAAGAAAAAACAAAAAATAGGGGAAAGTGACTCAAATCCTGCAACCAAAAAGGATAATCGAATATTTCTTCAGAAAATCTTATAAAAACTTCATCTGCATCGATTTCCAACCAATAAGATGGTTGCGGAAATCCCGTAAGAATTTGAAGAAACAATGAATAGCAAATCGGAACCAATAAACCGAATGAAGTTGCGGATAATCCAATCTTACTAGATATTGTTCTATTGTTCTTAACTGAGTTCATTCGGACAAGGAAAGTCGTAACTTCATATATCTCATGCCAATCTACGAGTTTTTTTCGCCAACTGCGGGTAAAATATATTCATTCTTTGCACGCTCTACCTCATTTTCTGACAAAACTCCCTACTGTCCAGATGGAAAGAAAAATGAGATGAAGAAAATTCTTTCTTCTTTTTCAATCACTGGAACACTCGATGATACCTCAGAGGAAGATTCTGGCTCCAATGATAGTGAGAATCCATTTGACCAACTTGACCCAAAACAAGCTGAGCTGGCAATGCGCGAACTGGAAGGATCGATGCATGGCATGGATGATGAGAATCCAGACCCCAAGCAAATGGGTTCACTCATGAGAAGAATGTGCGAAATAACGGGCGAAAAAATGGATGGTCAGATGGAGGAAGTTGTTAGAAAACTAGAGGAAGGTATGGATCCAGATGTATTAGAGGATCAAATGGGAAACTTCATGGATAACGATTCGGATTCCGAAAATACCTATGAAATCAGCCAAGAAGAAATTCGAAATAAAGTAAAAAAAATGCTTCATCAAAAGTTATTTCGAGATCCGGTACTTTACGAGTTTTCAGATTACTTGGAGTAGGATGAAAAATTTAAAATTTATTATAGTTCTTTTACTCTTTTTCTTTTTACTAAATTGTAGTGAAGATCAAACTAATGCTCAAAGTGGTAGCGGGTGGAAGGGCTCAACCAATGAGTTCAATCAACAATTTAAAAAAAATATCGAGTCAGATAGCACCACGATTTTGTTTGATAGCAAAACCAAGGAGAAGTTTAATGGGTTGTTGGAAACCAATGATTCAAGCTTTCTGAGCAAGCAAACCTATGAAAGCGGGAAACTGCATGGAGAAAGTAGCATCACTTCAATCAATGGATCTAGAGTAGATGCCAATTTCAAGAATGGTAAACTACATGGTAAAATGATCTTGCGCGATTCTGAAGGAAATATCAGGTCCGTGATCACTTACGATGAAGGGAATATTTCGCCCTTCGCCGAATAGTTCAAAAATTCTTACTGCTCTACTTTCCTATCTTTCTTTTTTTGGTAAATTCCCGGCTCGCCCTCTTGGCAGTCTTTGAAACTCCTTCTTTTTTTTCGTTAAGTTCTGCAAAGGGCAAGAAAAGATAAAAAGTAGTTCCTTGTCCTAGAGTTGAGCTAAACCCGATCTCTCCATTATGGTCTTCCATAAATAATTTCGAATTATATAAACCAAATCCAGACCCACTTGAAGATTCCTTGGTTGTAAAAAATGGATCAAATAAAAATTCTGCAATTTCTTCGGCAATACCACCACCATCATCGCTGAATGAAATTTCAGTTCCATCAAATTTTGCGTTTCGCGAGCCGCCCCAAGCATTCTTCATAATTTTGCTGCCTTTCTTGATAATCTTCGCACTAATTTTTATTTTACCGTTACGAGAAATTGCATCTCGTGAATTAATCGCCAAATTCAAAACGACCTGTCTGAAACCAGTTTCCTCCAAGAAAGCAGGTAAAGGCTCTTTACCAAAGTCAGTAGTAATTTTGGCACTGCGAGGGATAATAATCTGAATTAAGTCCATTTGATCCTTTAAAAGTAATCTAATGTCATGAATCGCTCGGGATGCAGGTTTCTGTCGATGTAAATCTATTATTCGACGAACTAACTTTTGGGCCTGCATGGTACTTTTCCTAATTTGCCCCATGCCATTGGCCATGGGATCATCTTTTTCCATCATTCCATGATATAATTCAGAAATTGAGTAAATACCGGCCATTAAATTACTAAAGTCATGAACCAAGCCGTTGGTTAAGGTAGCCAAACCTTCCCTCCAAACTGTATTCGAAATACGGTGCTCTGCAATCGCTTGGCGAGTGATGTCAATAAAAACACCATCAAAACCTAATAATCGGTCTGTTGCCGTTAAAATTGGCGTTCTTACATCCAGTAAATAGATGAGCTGACCCGCAGGAGGAAGCTCAACTCTATAACTAAAACTGAATGTTTCCGCTCTCTTGGAATTCGAGGAAAGCATGTGGTGAAAATGTTCTCGATCTTGTTCGAAAATTTTGTCCACAAATAATCCACCATTTCTTGAAAACTCACGATATTGACTCGGAAATAATTTCTGGATCCCCTTAGAAAGATAACTGAAAGTCAAATCGGTTCTTTGTGTAAAGAAAATACCAGGGAAATTACTGACATAATCAGCAAGTCTACTTTCAGCCTTCTGTAATCGAATCAGAGTATTAGCGAGGGCTCTGGGATCTTTCATCAAGTCTCCTAGAAAGGCTTTCTTGAGACTTTCGTGAGGAGCTAGAGCAGGGGACAGGCAAACAACCGAAACTTCTCCTGTTCCCATAGAGGTAAGTTGAACCCCAAAGGAGGATTGATTTTGCAAGGAACTAAAAGGCAGGAAACATTCTAATTCAGTCTTGTGGAAATTTGAATGTAAGAGTTTACCCCAAGAAGGGTTAAGAGAAACCATCAAAGACCTAAATGAGGAACCCGTCAGTTCCCTCATACTTTTTCCCACCCAAGATGAGAAAGATTCCGAAGCTCGAGTTATTTTACCCTTGGGGCAGAGCCAAATTTGGCAATTTTCGAAATTTGGTGTTTTCATCCTTGAACTTCCATTTTGAATGACATAATTCAGCAAATCAAATTTCCACACAATAAAAATAGGAAACACTAGGAAAAAATTTCCTACCTTTGAACGCCGATGCATCCATTATCTTTTTGTTTTCTTAGAGAAGGCAGTGTTTTAGGACTAGGAGTACCTTTTGGCATAAACCTTGCAGTGTTTTGGCGAAAATGGCCGTTATACTCGACAATCTTTATTCCCAAGAAAATTATCTTATTTCTAAGAAACTTCTTGATGCTACCCATTTGCGTCATGAGGCACTGTCTAATAACCTTGCTAATGTTGAGACTCCGGGATTCAAAAGAAGGGATCTTCCTAAAACCTTTTCTGTTGAGTTGAGAAGAGCAGTAGACAGGAAAGATTTCAGAAGGGTTAAGTCTCTTCTTCCTAGAAGCATGGAAGACAGGCAGGCAAAACCTGTCCGCATGGATGGTAACACCGTCCAACTCGATGAGGAAATGCTTTCCATGAACAAAAATGCTTTGAACTACGAATACCTCAGTGGTGCGGTTGGTGGTTCTATCAAAGAACTTAATCTTGCGATCCGAGGAAGAGTTTAAAATGACAATGAATTTAATTCCAGGCATCGAATCTACGGGAAGTGCTCTGTCCGCAGAAAAAATTCGTTTAGAAATCATCGCCCAGAACATTGCTAATTCCAATACCACACAAGATGCCTCTGGTAATGTTTACCAAAGAAAAGAGGTAGCCTTCGAAGAATATATCAAAACTCCTGAAAGAAGAGTGCCGGGTTATGTTGATGAGAATCTTTACCAAGGGGTAAGGGTAACCGATGTATACGATGACCAAACTCCGGGAAGAATGATTTACAACCCTGGTCACCCCCATGCAAACGAAGATGGCATGGTTGAGATGCCAAATGTTGATGTTTCAAGAGAAATGATTGATCTGATCAGTGCATCAAGGGCATATGAGGCTAATCTTACAGTAGTTAAAACTTCACGACGCATGGCTCAGCAAGCAATGGCCATCGGTAAATAACTATTTTTAAATGAACGCTATCTCCAGTCTACCTAGTCTAACGGATTTAATTAATCAAAATCCTAACCTCCAACCCAATGTACAGGCTAACCGCTTTGTTCAATCTTCGGAACTCTCCCAAATTAATAAATTAGGAAACATTCCGCAAACAAATGGTGTAGAACCAGTTATTATTGACAAGACTTCACCAACCGAGCGGGTTACTGCTCCTGGTTTTGCTCAAATGTTTGAGGATTTTATTAAGGGTGTCGACCAAAAGAAGAAGATTTCCGCAAAAGAAACCCAAGATTTAATTTTAGGTCGTTCAGATAACATTCATGAGGCTGTCGTCAAATCACAAGAAGCTGGTGTTGCCTTTAATCTGATGATCGAGGTGAGGAACAAGCTTGTTGATTCCTACAAAGAATTAATGCGTATGCAGGTATAGATTTTAAATGAAAGAAAGATTTGAGAAATTAACTGAACTTTGGGAGAAACTAACTCCCTCACGCAAACTAGGGCTTGGTGTAGCGGTTCTGGGAATAATTGGCTTAAGCATTGGAATACTCACCTGGTCCGGTGGAAGTACCGATATGCGGGTTTTGGTCAGTGGGGCAGATGCTAAAGATTTAGGCGAAGTCGTAGATGTACTTAAATCCAACCAAGTTCCTTTTGAATATAGTGAGTCTGGAGATACCATATTAGTCCCGGAAGACAAGAGACCTGCAATGAGGATGGAACTCGCAATGAAAGGACTACCTAAAAGTGGTGATGTAGGATTTGAGATTTTTGACGAAGGAAACTTTGGTATTAGTGACTTTGTTCAAAGAACAAATCATACCAGAGCGATCCAAGGTGAATTGGCAAGAACCATAACCATGATGGATGCGATTCGATCTGCTAAAGTTTTTGTTGTCAAACCCGAAAACAATTTACTTTTGAGCGAAGACCCAAACGACCGACCAAGTGCTTCAGTTTATGTAGATACTGGAGGAAATACGCTTGATAAACCCAATGTGAATGCTATTCAATTCCTTGTTGCTCGTGCTGTAAAAGGGGTTAACAAATCAAATGTCGCGGTTATGGATAACCAAGGCAATTTACTCTCAGATGAAAGTGAATCGGATGGCGTTGCTGGTGTTGCTGGCCAAATGATGAAAGCTTATCAGGCTCAGGAGAGAAGATTAGAGCAGAAGATTGAAACAATGTTAGCACGAATTGTTGGTCAGGACAAAGTTGTCGCTCGTGTTTCTGTTAACCTCGATACAAAATCCTCAACTTTGCTTGATGAAAAGTTTGACCCCGACGGTTCTGTCCCTCGTACAACCACCAGCGACAAGGATTCTGCCACTACAGTGGAAACACAACCGCAGAATAACGCTACTGGCATGGGGGCTAATATTCCCAATGTTTCACAAGATGCTTCCCAGCAAGACCCAATCATGGCACAAAGCGATGAAAAAAGGGAATCTAAAACCACTGACTTTGAAATTAGCCGTACCCTCAACGAAACCGTACAAGAACCCGGTGCTATCATTGGTCGTAGTGCGGCGGTTTTAATCGCGAAAGGGGAGGCACCTAGGACGCAAGCCGAGATTGATACCATCCACGAATCGGTTGTAAATGCAATTGGGGCTCGCTTTGACCAATCTGATTTAGCCACACACGTAACCGTGCATGAGGTCGAATTTCAACCTTCCTACGCTGGACCAGCAGGCGAGACATTAAATCAATTCCAACAACTTTTGGACACTTATGGCCCGCACCTTAAAAATTTACTCGGTATAATTCTAGCTCTAGCTATCTTTTTTGTATTTCTTCGAATGCTCAAGAAGTTCAAACCGAATGATGCTGAAGTTCAAGTTCTCGACGAAGATGATCAGCAAATGCTTGCGGGTACCAGAAGCCTAGGCAGTGGACTAACTCCTGAATTGCTTAATGATTTAATCCAAGAGAAGCCTGACAATGTAAGCACAGCACTGAGGAAGTACCTCGAAACCGGTTCATCCTCATGATAAGATCTTAATCCACCTCTTATTTCTCTTAGGTCATGCAAGAAGTTGAAGAAGAAGAAGAAAGCGTAGAAGAACGCTACCGCAAGATGTCTAAGCATGAGAAGCTTGCACTCCTGATGATCGCACTAGGAGAGGATGCAGCCTCCACTCTGCTGAAAAGATTTGATTCCAAAGATGCAGAAGGAATCTGTAAAAGAATTGGTGATTTCTCAATTGTCGACCAAGAACTTAAGGATTGTGTACTTGATGAATTTTCAGAAATCATTGAATCAAGTGTTAATTCAAACCTCGGTGGTCTAAATTTTGCCCAGAAAACCCTCGAGCTTGCTCATGGAGACTACAAGGCAAACAACATGATGAATCGGATCGCTCCGGTTCGAGACTCTCTAGACTTCATGGATGATATCAAGGAGATGGATCCTGGCCAGATTTATAATGTCCTTCGCTTTGAGCAACCCCAGACTATCGCTTTTGTTCTCGCAAATGTAGATGCCGATAAAGGTTCGGAAGTTCTTCAAATGATGGCGCCCAACATTCAAGAGCAAGTAATTGAAAGAGTTGGTGCAATGGAAACCACACCGATGGATCAAATAGAAGTAGTTGCCAATACCTTGGGGAGTAGAATGGGTAAAAAGGGTCAATCTCCAAGAGTTAAAACTGGTGGTGTGAAATCGGCCGCTGAATTGCTCAACTGGTTCGAGAAAGATGAAGGCAAGGAACTTCTCAAAAGCATCGAGAAAAGAAATCCGAAACTTGGGGGATCCATTCGTCAAAGAATGTTTCGCTTTGAAGACTTGGTCAGGCTTAGTGCAGGTGACATTTCCAAGATTACTAAAGAAGTGGATCAAGATGATTTAGTCATTGCGATGAAAAACGCCTCTGCTGAATTGAAGAAAGTGATCTATTCAACGATGTCGAAGAGGGCTGTTGAAGCCCTAGAGGAACAGCTTGGTTTCTTGGGTCCAAAAAGACTTTCTGAAATTGAGTCTGCTCAGGATCGGGTGATTCAAATTGTTCGAGAGCTCGAAGAAGATGAAGAAATCATCCTGGATACAGGAGGAAGCGACGTTGTCGTACAATAAGAGCATTGCTTTCCCGATCAAACCAAAGGGATTTAGAGTTAGTTCATTAGAGCTTCCATCCGTTCCTTTCGCCAAGTCCGACCAAGCAAATTCAGAATCTTTCGAGCGTGGTAAATCCGAAGCTGCAATCTTTTATCAAAGAGAAATAGAAAAGCTTAGAAACGAGTACGCAGCTCGACAAGAAAAACTATTGATTACACTTCAACAAAAAGTGGATCAAGTTCTTGCCGAACTAGATAAAAGACTCCCGACCTTAGTGGTAAATATGGCTGAGAAAGTGCTGGGTGGTATCGAGCTAGATGCCGACATGATTTGTTCATTGGTAAAATCCATGATTGAAGAATTTGGTACTGAAGATGAAAACCTTGATGTTTTTTTATGCCCTGATGATCTAAACCTTTTAAAATCTTTATCGGATAAAGATAAAATTCCCGATTCAAGTGATGATCAAGAAGGGTTTGCCAGTGCAATCGCCGGTATTTTTGACGGCATCGATGGAGATGATGCCTTACTCGAAGGTTACCCGAATGTTAAATTTTTCGAAGATCCTTCGCTTCAACATGGAGACTGCCAAGTGAAAAGCAGGTTTGGATTACTGGACGGAAGAATCTCAACCAAACTCCGACGATTAGAAGAGGAAATTAGAGGTGATTGATTCATTACATGACCGGTTCTCCTTTATTGAGAAGAGTATAAGCGGAGCCAGAACACACGATAAAATTGGAACCGTAAAAAGGGTAACCGGTCTGATCATCGAGTCAGAGGGACCCGAGGTTTGCATTGGACAGATCTGTACGATTAATTCCGAAAGACACAATGAAAGTACCGAAGCTCAAGTTGTTGGTTTTCTGGAAAACAAGGTTCTTTTAATGCCCTTGGAGAGTGTTCACCTTATTCACCCTGGATGTAATGTAATCTCCAAAAAGAATTCAAATTCTGTACCTTTTGGAAATGCTCTATTGGGAAGAGTAATTGATGGAATGGGAAGACCCATTGATGGGAAAGGCCCCTTAATGTCGCAGACTAGGAATGGATTTTATGCTGAACCCCCTAATCCTCTAAAACGAAAGTTAATTACCGAACCTTTCAGTACCGGAATAAAATCCATTGACACCTTTATTCCGATGGGACAAGGACAGCGCATCGGTATTTTTTCAGGTAGTGGAGTTGGTAAATCCGTACTTTTAGGAATGATTGGGCGAGGTTCAGAAGCAGAAGTAAATGTTATTTCCCTCGTTGGAGAAAGAGGTCGAGAACTGCGCGAATTTATTGATAACGACCTCGGTCCAGAAGGCATGGCAAAGTCAATTATTGTGGTTTCCACATCGGATCAACCAGCTCCAATGAGAATAAGGGCTGCGACCTTGGCAACTGCACTTGCAGAAGGGTTCAGGGATGCAGAAAAGAAGGTTTTACTTCTGATGGATTCCATAACTCGCTTTGCTATGGCTCAGCGAGAAATAGGACTGGCTGCAGGTGAACCTCCCGCCAGTCGCGGTTATGTTCCATCCGTCTTTTCTGTTTTGCCCAAGTTACTTGAAAGAACTGGTTCTACGGATCATGGTTCCATAACTGCAATTTACACTGTCTTGGTAGAAGGTGATGACATGAACGAACCAGTGGCAGATGCAGTAAGAGGATTCTTGGACGGACACATTGTGCTAGACCGAAATCTTGCAAACGCGAATCATTTCCCTGCAATTGATGTCCTGAGCAGTGTAAGCCGTCTAGACAGGGCTGTTTGCTCCCAAGATGAAATGGGGTTAATTTCAAAATCTCGCGACTTACTTTCAGTTTACAAGCAAAATGAGGATCTCATTAATGTGGGTGCTTATATTAAGAATAGTAACCCTAAAATTGATGAAGCGATTGTTAAACAACAATCTATTTCTTCTTTCTTAAAGCAACCTTACGACAAACTCCATGACCGTGAAGAAAGCTTTAAAATGCTCAGATCTATTTACTGATTATCATGAAAGCTTTTAGTTTTAAACTCCATACCTTGAAGCAATTAAGGAAAGCAAACCGAGAAAAAGCTTTGCATGCTTATGGAATTGCTGTTCATGAATCCGAAAAAATTGAAAATGACTTGGCTCGAAAAAGGAGTGCCCTCGAAAGTTTACAGAATCGAATCAAGCTTAAAAGGTCGGGCTATTTCTTTGGTCAGGAGGAAGAAAGCTATCAAAGAAATATTGCATCGGTTAAAAACGATATCCTGTCCGTTCACAAAAGCCTCAAAAACTCTCAAGAGATTCGCGAAGCGAAGAGAAAGCTTTTCCTTATAGCCGAAGCAGAATTCAAAAGCCTTGAAAAACTCAAGGAGAAACAAAAGATTGAGCATGACCAAGGCGAACAAAAAAAAGAGGAGTCCCAAATTGACGATATCATTAGTGCTCGCTTTAATTACAACTTAAAAACATCTATATCATGAAAATATCTCCTTCTCTTATCGTCGTAATTGCAGTTGTATTATCCGCGGCAAGTGCGGGCGTCATGCTCACGCTTAACTATGATGCTTTGTTCAAAAGAAAACCTATCATCAAAGCGGAATTCACCAGTGTAGAGTTTGATGCGGACGACACCAGCTATTCTCCGGCAGAAACCCATTCAATGAATCAACTCTCCAAGGAATTAGCCGCATTAAAGGAAAGGCTCATTGAGAGAGAAAACGAACTAGATGCGAGAGAATCTGCCATATCCATGGATATGGAATCTCTTGAAAAACAGAAGGGAGAATTGAATCAAATTAGAGAAGACCTAGAAGATCGCTTGGCTGATTTCGAAGCAAGTCAAGGACAAGACTTAAGTGAAGAAAAACTTGCAGAATATAAAGATACTGCAAAAAGGTGGGTAGAGATGGGTCCTGAAGTGTCAAGTGTTGAAATACAAAATTGGCGCCAAAAAAGATTATTTGAGCAGGCCTTGACCATCTTTGAACTATTGAAAGCAGAAGATAAAGCCCCCATCATTGCCTTCATGCTTAATAGCGATGACGACACCATGATTGAACTTGCTGATGCACTTGCAATGCGGGATCGCGGGCTATTACCTTCACTTGGGTTAGATGACAATGGTCCAGCACTTTTGCAGAATTAAAAATGGATAGCTTACCCCAATTAAGTTCTAGTCCAAAACCGGGGAACTCCAACATTCCCAACCATCAGTCCGTGGGGCGAAATGGTTCTTTTTGGCTTCCCCCGAAGGCAGGTGGTTCATTTGAGTCTAATTTGCAAAGAAATATGCCCGAAGCTAAAAATTCAAATAATAACAAGTCATCCGTTCATTCTAGAATTACTGATGGAAAAACAAATCATACTTCTCTCAAAGGTAACATTATAAATCCTAAGAATATTTTAACTAATAATTCAAACTCCAAAAATACTGAGGCTAAACCTGCAACCAAAAACCTAGGTCTAGCATTGGCAAAACCAATCCAGATCAAATCAAAAAGTTCAAATGTTCATGCCAATATTCGAAGAGATCATCCTTCCCTAAAGGAAAATCTGTCCCATCATCAAGTGGCAACCAAAGATTTGAAAGTCACCAAGCAGAATTTATTTTCCAAATCACAACTTTTTGGAGACAGGCTTGATCCAGATTCTGAAAAAAGAGATGGAGGAGCAAAGAAACAAAGCAGTGGCACAAAAAATGCTCAACCATGCGAAAGCATGTCCAATCCAATTACAACATCTGATTTCGGGAAAAACTTACTTTCTTCTACTTCCAGTGGTTTTCAGTCCAAAACTCAGGTACTCAAAAACCTTACTTCCAAAACAATTCCTCCTCGTATCTCCTACCTGTCCAAGTCTGACCGGAAAGTAGTAAGGTTCGCTATTGATCTGCCCGATGGGGGTAAACTTGGCGTTCGAATTGAAAAAAGTCATGACAAACTTTCTGTTTCCCTGATTTGCCCGAATGATAGCACACAAGAAATAATTTCATTTTTAGGTAAGGATCTTTTTCAGGGTGCTGAAAAAGTTAAAATTGGAATTTATAACTCTTATCAGGATATGGATCTCTTAAATTCTTTAGCAGCATAACTCAAATTCTCATGATCGACTCTTTAGCAACTATCCAAAACCTAGGAAACAATCCTAGGACAACTCCAGCAATCTCAGAGGACTCGCAAAGTTCAGCAACGATGCAAATGGAGGATTTCCTCCAGTTATTAACCAGTCAAATTAGCAACCAAGATCCCCTTGAGCCAATGAAAGATACCGAATTCATATCTCAAATGGCCAATATTGCATCCCTTGAACAAATGCAACAATTTTCAAAAGGTTTTGAGATGTTTGCTAGTTCTCACAAAGACATGGTAGCCCAAGCATATTTAGGTAGAGCGGTTGAAATAAAATCAGGAAGTGAGGAATTAAGTGGTATTGTCAATGCAGTGGAGCGGTCTGAGGATGGCAAAATATCGGTATTGGTAAACAACAAGGCTTACGACCCGAATGAAATTATAAAAGTTAGCCTACCTTCTGAGTAAAACCATGATCCCTTCCTTACATAATGGTGTTTCAGCACTAAAAAGTTTAACCCAAGGCTTGCAAGTTTTGGGTAACAACATTGCGAATGTGAATTCTCTCGGGTACAAGTCATCGAGAGCTAATTTCTCAGATAATTTTTACTTGCATGTAAATGACGCTGAGTCTGGTGAAGGTGGCGTCCCGAGTAACAATATTCAGCAACATGGTACGGGAGTGCATGTTAGCTCGATATCCTCTGATTTCAATCAAGGTACTATTGAGGTGACTGGATTGGATCTAGACCTTGCAATCCAAGGAGAAGCACTGCCTAATGGTGGTGGTTTTTTTGAACTTCAAGATCCTACCACAGGTGATTTATATTACACCCGTGCCGGTGCATTCGAGTCAACTATCGAGGGCTTTGTAGTCACTCGTGATCAATACAGATATCAATTGCTTAGTGCTGAAGGCAAACCTTTAGTCGTCGGTTTGGAAGAAGGAGAAACTTTATTGACTCGAAGAATCGAAGAGGATGGTGTCGTAAATTTGGTAGTAAGCCGAGAAGGTGAAGACATTATTCGAAAATCCGGCCAACTCAAAATTGCTAACTTTCAGTCCCCGCAATACTTGAGAAGGGTAGGAAATGGTTTCTTCTCAAATGGACAAGTGGGACAAAATGTTGCCGGAATTCTGGATAATAGTTTCCCCGCCTCAGGATCAAACGGTAAGATTAAACAATATGCTCTGGAGCTTTCCAATGTTGACTTGACCAATGAATTTGCTGCAATGATTTCGCATCAAAGATCATTCCAAGCAGGTTCTAGAGTAATCACTACTTCCGATGCTATCTTGTCTGAAGCAGTGAACCTTAAACGTTAGTATTCACCTAACCTAAAATAAAGTCATGTGTGCAGCTCAATTAGACGAACTTCCCGAAAGTAAAGAAACCCCAGAAACTAAAACTAGTAGCGGTAACCTTGTTCCTGCCCTAATTGCTATTGTTTTGGCACCAGCGCTAACGGTTGGTGCTATGTTCTTTTTAATCCAGATGAATAAGCCCGAGGAAACAATTAAACCTCAAATTATCGAGGGTGGACAACCCTTAGATATGGAACCATCTGGTGAAGAGAAATTTTACGAGTTAACCAACCTTATAACCAACCTGGGCGGTCCGATAAAATCCCGATACATCAATCTTGAATTAAAGCTAGAAGGTCTTGCGGGAGACTTTGAAAAAGTTTTGGAAATGAATGAACATCGGATACGTGACAAAGCTTTGGCTATTATGGGCGCCTACACCTATGAAGATGCACAACTCGATGGATTTCAAGAACGAGTTAGGGTTGATCTCAAAAAAGGTTTTTCTTCGATACTACGCAAATATCGTGATGGAGAAAGCGATTTGATTCGACAGATTTATTTCACCCAATTCGTCGTCCAGTAAATTATTCAAATGCCTGAGGATACAAAATTTGAAGACGAAAGCTTTGATCTGTCCGAGATCGAAGGCACCTCTGGACAACCCATTTTCCTTCATGATGGTACAAAGATACTGGATAGCTCTGGTATAAGTTCGAAAAAATATGATTTTACAAATCCCATCGTTCTTTCTGATGCAGATCTGAGCAAGCTCAAGACAAAATCCGAACAATTTGCATATTATCTTGCGGGTCACTTATCCATGTTTCTCCGTACCGAGTTCAATCTAGAGTTGGAAGACCTAACCGCAGATCTTTATTCCAACTTCACGCAGTCAATCAAAACGCCTTCTTGTGTCTCTATGTTCAAAATGCAGGAACTTAACGGTGTTTGCCTTCTTGATGTAAACTCTCATCTTTCAGCTACCGTGGTTGATCGAATACTGGGAGGTCGTGGTTCGACCAACCCTGAAGAACGGGGACTTACTGATATTGAGAAAGCTCTTGTGGAAGATTTCAATCAAATTATCCTTCAAGAATGGTGCAAGCAGTGGGAATCAACAATGAGTCTTACCCCCAGTATCATTGGCTCTGAAAGTTCCGGTAAATTTCTCCAGACTTCACCAGCGGATGCCATGATGTTAATTATGAGCATGGAAGCATCTTTTGGTGATGTATCTGGTCCCATGCGAATTGCAGTTCCATATTACACCATGGAACCTGTACTTAGCAGACTACTTGCTTCGGTCTCCAGCGAAGAAACCAAGACTACAAGACCTCCACGCTGGCACGAAGTATATGATAACATACCCGTTAAAGTATCTGCAGAATGGGATGCCTTCGAGCTTTCCCTTCGCGACTTAAGCAATCTAGAAGTAGATGATATTATTGAAATGGATTCTGCCCTGATTGAAAAAACTAAATTAAGAATTGAAAGTCGGACCTGTTTTACTGGAGAGGTTGGCCTCGAGGGTGACCAAGTAGCATTTCAAGTAAATCAGAGTATTACGGACGCATTAAAGATGATTGGAAAAAACCATGGATAGTAAAAAAATGGATATCGTGATGGACGTTAAGGTAAGCGTTACCGTCCAACTAGGTACGGCTGAATTACCTATGAAAGAAGTAGTTGAATTAAGCCCTGGTGCCCAAATACAACTTAAGCAAAATGCGAAAGACCCGGTAAGTTTATTGGTGAACGGCAAATTAATCGCTCACGGCGAAGTCGTTGTCATCGATGACCGGTTTGGTTTAAAGATTACTGAGATCGTAGACTCTCCTTCTTGACTCTTTCAAGACGCATCTCTTATGCATCAATTGAGGTCTTAAATTGATTCCATGGCTGTCAACAATTTCCGCATCCACCAATCCTTTCACGGATAGCACATGGTTGTGGGTTAGGGTAGTAGGCTTCCTAGGTATTCTCGCTGCTTCTGCTTATTTCTTAACATTATTTCAGAAAAAGCGTCAATTTACATCCCTCAAAAAAAAGCATGGAAAAATTGTAATTGCTGACACTTGCCCACTTGGAAACCGCCAATATTTGGTCGTGGCACAATATGGTAAAGAGAAACACTTAATTGCTGTTAATTCAAATTCAATTTCTCATTTATCAAAACTTGATACAACTGTAATAAGTGCGGAAGAGAAAAGCACGCAATCTTTAAATGAAGATAAGCATTAGAGTCATTTTAGTTTTATTGACCTTAAGCTGGTTTCAACAGACAGAACTCTATAGTCAAACCACTGGTACCGGTTCGCCCGGGTTAAGAATTGATGTAACTGGTTCGAATGATGATGGTGACTTTGGCGTTGCCATACAACTCGTAATTGCGATGACTATCCTTACATTAGGTCCGTCGATTATTATGATGATGACATGTTTTACGAGGATGGTAATCGTATTGGGTTTTGTGCGGAATGCCATAGGTGTAAATGCGGCTCCATCCAGTCAAATCATTGTTGGACTTTCGCTATTTTTAACTTTTTTTGTTATGGGACCAGTATGGAATAAGATTTACGACAATGCGATTACTCCGTACATGGCTGACACCATGAAATCAAGCGATGCCCTCATGGTGGCGACCGCATACATGAAGGATTTCATGCTCAACCAAACCCGCCAGGAAGATGCCCAATTCTTTCTTGAAATATCAAGGCAGGGAGCAATGACTAGGGATGAACTTCCTCTTAGTATTGTTGTACCATCTTTTGTCCTTAGCGAATTGAGGACTGCCTTCCAGATGGGATTTTTGATTTTTATCCCTTTTATTATCGTCGATTTCATCGTGGCTTCCTCCTTGATGTCTATGGGGATGATGATGATGCCCCCAGTGGTAATATCCATGCCCTTCAAACTACTGCTTTTTGTGCTGGTAGATGGTTGGTACTTGGTTATTGAATCATTGGTTAACAGTTTCAATGTATCTTAGCTTTAAATTTAAATAGGAGGCATTAATTATGACAATGGAACTTGCAGTCGATATTATGAGAAACCTTTTACAGACTGGACTGATTTTATCTATTCCCATTCTTGGTACCGCACTTGTAGTTGGTCTAGTTGTCAGTTTCATCCAATCTATTACCAGTCTTCAGGAGCAGACTCTTACATTTGTACCGAAATTAGTATGCGTTTCTCTTGCCATTGTAATTTCCGCGAATTTCATCCTCAAAACGATGACCGAATTTTGTATTTCTATGTTTAATTTGATGCCAACTATGGCACAATGACAATTGAAGCAGGTGAAATTGTCGTTTGGGTGCTCGTTTTCTTAAGAACGGGGGCATTCTTTCTGGGTATACCGCTATTCGCGGGAAAACTCATTCCCGTAAAGGTGAGAACTGCATTTGGATTACTCTTTTCTATTTTGATCAATCCCCTAGTTCCAGCAAATCTAGAATTGGCTAATCATTTTGCAGGGGCAATTCTTTTATCACTCAATGAAATATGTATTGGTTTGTTGCTTGCTATGACCGTGCGGATGATTTTCTTTGCGGTTGAACTTGCAGGTCACCTCATTTCTTATGAAATTGGTTTGATGGCTAGTAACAGTGTGAACCCACTTTTAGGTTCCACAGACTCCACCATCACCACTCTCCTTTATTATTTCAGTATGTTGATTTTTTTCGTAGCTGGAATTCACTACGATGTATTGAAAGCCTTTATTTTAAGCTTTGAGATTCTACCTATCGGTAGCTATTTTCTTTCTGCTAGCCCAATGGTTGAATACGCAAGGGAAGTTTCAAATGTTTTTGTAATTGGAACCCTAATCGCAGCACCATTTATCGCTTTGAATTTTATGATTAACATATCTTTCGCGGTTCTTGGTAAAGCTGTACCTAAAATGAATGTATTCATGACGAGTTTTTCCATCAGAATTCTCTCAGGTTTAGTCCTGTTAGTCTCTTCTATTTTACTAATAACATCCTACATCTTAGATGGAAGCAAACGTTCCGTAACCATTATGTTGGATATCATTCAAAACGGTTAAGATAGCGAAACGATGGCTGATGTAGATAAAAGTTCAAAAACGGAACCGCCAACCGAAAAAAAACTTTCTGAATCTAGGTCAAAAGGGCAGTTCGCTAAAGCACCTGAAATTGGCATGACCTTCACCTTACTTGCAGGTTTGCTTATTATTTTGTTTTTAGCTCCTTCGAAAGCGAATGATATGCTCGTATATACCAGGTCAATACTGGAGAACATTGAGTCTATTACCACTACCCAAGAAGGGGTTGCCCACACCTTAAGCTCTTCCTATTTTTCTATGGCCTTAATTGTGTTGCCTTTACTTGCAGCTTGTTTTCTTGCTTCCTTAATCGCAGAAGGACTTCAAACTGGGTTTAGGTTTACTCCTAAGGCAATTGAGCCTTCCTTTAACAAAATGAACCCAATTTCCGGAATAAAGAGGATCATGGGTTTAAAAGCCCTTAAGACATTTTTAATTGATTTTCTCAAATTCAGTGCCATCGCTTCGGTGGTCTGGCTGACCTTAATCATTTTTCTTGATGACCCCATTTTTTACGCCCCTATACCCATTCAACATTTACCGCAATTCATCTATAAACTCTTCCTCGTAATGCTATCTATTCTACTATTACTGTTAACAATAATAGCAATAATCAGTTTCTTCATGAAAAAAAAGGAGCATGATGACGAAATGAAGATGACCAAAGAAGAGGTAAAAGAAGAAAGAAAAAGTAAAGAAGTCTCAAACGAAGTCAAAACAGCTCAAAGAAAGAAGGCTATGGAACTATTAGGCGGCCAAGGGGTGGCTGATGTTTCCACTGCCGATGTAGTGGTTACCAACCCTACCCACTACGCTGTTGCATTAAGATATGAAAAAGGCACAGATAATGCTCCTGTTGTAGTCGCGAAAGGAGAAAATCTATTGGCCAGAAGAATAAAACTTATAGCAAAAGAGCACGAAGTTCCCATGATTGAGAACAAACCCGTTGCTCGCACCCTTTATGCTTTAGGCAGAGTTGGGGAACCTATTCCTCTTCAACTTTACCAGATAGTTGCTGAAATTCTGGCTCATGTCTACAAAACCCATGCTTATTATTTCCATCGCCTAAAAGCTCGAAGAATTTTATCTAAAATGCCTTTATCCAAAGCTTACTCATGAGTGAAATCTTCCAGAAACTCCGCTCTTACCTATCCAGATTTGGGGGTAACTCCGACCTTGGTTTTGTCTTTGGTCTATTTGGTGCTGTGCTACTCCTTGTTCTTCCTGTTCACAAGGACATCCTCAGTATCCTTCTCGTATTAAGTATTGCGATATCCTTATTAATTTTACTTACCGTAATTTATGTTAAAGATCCTCCTGAATTTTCCGTTTTTCCAACATTACTTCTTGCTGTTACTCTTTACCGCCTTGGTCTGAATGTAGCATCTACTAGATTAATCTTATTAGACGGAGATGCTGGATCTGTAATCCAATCTTTCGGAACTTTTGTAGTGGGCGGAAATTATGTCGTTGGAGCAGTTATTTTCTTTATTTTGGTGATTATCAATTTCGTGGTTATTACCAAAGGTGCCGGCAGGATTGCCGAAGTTACTGCCCGATTTACCTTGGATGCGATGCCAGGCAAACAAATGTCGATAGATGCTGAAATGAATTCTGGTATTATAACTGAAGCCCAAGCTCTTCAAAGAAGAGAAAAGATTCAAAAAGATGCGGACTTTTATGGATCCATGGATGGTGCAAGTAAATTCGTCCGTGGAGATGCAATCGCCGGTATATTTATTACCGTAGTCAATGTAATAGGTGGAATTTTGATTGGATATTTCCAACGCGACATGACGATGTCAGACTCCCTGCAAACATACACTATACTTTCGATTGGAGACGGCTTAGTTACTCAAATTCCTGCCATTATTGTATCAATCGCTGCAGGTATTTTAGTTACCCGTTCCTCTGAAGAAGCGAATCTGGGCGAATTCGTGAGTCGTCAACTTACGATTTATCCCAAAGCGATTGCAATTGCCGGAGTGATGCTCCTGATGCTTGCAATTTTTCTGTCCGACACCTTCTGGCCCTTTTTCATTTTATCAATATGTTGCTTCGCAGCAGCTGTCTATTTCTCAAGGAAATCCCAAGAGCCTTCCATTGAAGACATCTCAAGTGAAGCGAATCAAGGAGGTGCAATGGGAGTTCATCCTGGGGCTAAAGCCCTTCCGAACCAATCTGAGCTAACCCAATCAAATGCATCTGAGGGGCCCAGTTTATCCCCTATGGAAAGTGCAATTGAACAGGAAGTTTTTGGCTTGGAAATGGGTTATGGTCTCCTGGTGCTTGCTGACAAGAAAAAAGGAGGTGACTTGCTAGAGCGTATCACCGGTGCGAGAACTAATTTTGCCAAAGAAATGGGAATGCTTCTACCTACAATTGGGGTGCGAGATAACATCGAACTGGAACCAAACGAGTATCGATTCATGCTTAGAGGGAAAGAAATTGTTCGATCTACTCTAATTCCTGACAGATCTCTCGCAATGAGTATGGGGGGAGGAGATGCAAGCAAGTTAAACGGGATCCCGACCACAGAACCCGTTTTTGGCATCAAAGCCATGTGGATACCTGAAAATGAAAAAAGAAATGCTGAAGTAGAAGGATGTACCGTAGTGGATCCATCCTCCGTATTGGTTACTCATCTTGCAGACATTCTCAAAAGAACAGCCCACCTTATCCTTGAAAGAGAAGGAACTCAAAGATTGCTTGATTTAATCAAAGATAAAAACCCAACTCTGGTCAGCGAACTACTTCCTGATCTGGTTAATGTGGGCATTATCCAAAGAACACTCCAAAATTTACTTCGGGAAAGAATTCCAATCAAGAACCTTACTTTAATCCTGGAAACAATCGCAGATATGGCAAGTTTGACCAAGAATCCTGACGACTTATCAGAGCAAACCAGAAAACGTCTTGGGATGTATTTCATAAAAGAATATGAAACCGAACCCAACAAATTAGTAGCACTGACTTTCGAACCGACCTTGGAGCAGACTTTAATTTCAAGGGTTAAAAGAAGTCAGTACGACATCGGTCTAATTATGGATCCTCAATTGACCGAAGAAATCATTAAGGAAATTGAACCTAAGATTGATGAAATGAATAATAACGGCATCACACCCGTAATCGTGACCACGGCAGAGTTACGACTTGCTTTTAGGAGATTCATGGAACCATCATATCCACAACTGCTGGTGCTCGCATATCAAGAATTGCCTTCGGAAACTCAAATCGAACCTTTTGGAGCAATTGCACTCGCCAATCAAAGTCTCCCCGATGAAATCGTGGATGCTATGAATGAGCAGGAGTCTGCGAGTAAAGAACCCGTTGCCGCTTAAGGATTAACCATGCAAGCAATAAGCGAAAAAACAGACGAAATGAAAGCTGGAAAACGATATAAATTAATCGTTCGTTCAGCAGAGGAGGCGGTTCGTATCATCAGGGAAAAACTTGGGGATCATGCAAAGGTTCTTTCCGTTCGTCAGGTAGGGGGTGAAGGGTTAAAGCGGTTTATTTCATCTCCGAAACTTGAAGTGATAGCTGAGGTTCAAAAACCTGAAACTGCCGAGCAAAAAATTAGCGGTGAAAAACTTGTAAGCAAAGATTCTACAGAATCAGATGCAATCGGGAATAATGAAGGTGTTAAAAGTCCAGCCATAACTCAGGAGGCTACTGAAGCAAACAAACAAGAAAAAAACATTTCAAACTTGGCTAGTGGGGAAAACGAAATTTCCTCTTTTGACCAAAATGAAACCTTGTCTTTACTTCATAAAACTGGATTTGACCAGACCCTACTTAGTGATATCCAATCTTGGTCGAGTTGGAGTGAATTTAAAGACCTTCCTCTAGCCGATGCTCTAAAACACATAACGGTTGGCCTTTCTGATCGTTATCGTTCAGCAGTTGAGCTAAAAACGCAAAACAAGATTGCTCTCATTGGTTCCCCTGGAGTTGGCAAAACTACCACTTTGTGTAAGTTTCTGGCTCATGAAGTCTTCATGAACAAGACCTGCCCAATGGTTTTAAAAGTGGAAAGTGGAGTCCCTAATCCAGATGACGCCTTGCGAATCTTTTGTGAAGTAGTGGGGGTTACTTTATTTAGACAAGCTGAGTCGGTTCCACTGGCCACCGATGATTCACCTTTATATCTTGATTTCCCAGGTCTATCTCTGAACAACCTTGATGACTGGACTACGACAAAATCAACTTTGGACGATCTTGAGGTCGAAACCCGAGTTTTAGTTGTCAATGGCGCTTATGATAAGGATATTCTTTACAAAAACATTAACACTGCCAACCACTTAGGGGCTACTCACTTGGCTATTACTCATTTTGACGAAATTTCAAATTCTACTAAGCTATGGCCTCTTATTTTAAGAAGTAATCTTACTCCTTTATGCATTTGCAACGGACAGAATGTTACTGGGGACTTCACAACCGGGGTTCTAAATCAAATGATCTCTAGAACATTTCCAGAAGAGTTATACGCAAAAGGTTTCTCTTCTTACCAAAATTTATAATTATGGTTAACGACGATGCCAAATTCTTTTTTTGCCTATGTGGATTCATAGGTTTTACAATCTTTTTGGCCGCTTCGTACCTAAATCAAAAAGACCTAATAATTGCGGTTCTTTATGGCTCGTGCGGTTGCTTGATTTTTTCTATTCTGGGCAGATTTCTTCTCGGAATGCTCCTTAAAGGCAACATGGAGATAGAAAAAGTCGCTACATCGAAACAGCAGAATACAACTGCAAGTGACCACACATCAAAAAGTCGAAAAGCGATTGGTGAAGCCGTCACAAAAGTCAGTCACAAGATTGACTCAAAAACATGATTCTGAAATAAACTTTAGATGAGCTCAGCAAAAGCAATGGAAAAAAAAGACCTGCAGGGAGATCGCTTGCAAAAGCAGGGCTTGGCCAAAGCAGCAGAGCGATACAAGAAGGCGATGCAGGATACAAAATCCAGAGATCTCTGGATTGAAGACTATTTACCTCTTGTCAAATCGATTGTTTCAAGGATGAGGTATCACTTTCCTGAGAGCTATGAAACCGAAGATATGTACGGAATTGGCGCTCGGGCTCTTGTGGTTGCTGTAAATAAATTTGACTCTAGTAAAGGTAAAGCTTTCGGAAATTATGCTGCCCTTAGAATTAAAGGTGCTTTGCTCGATGAGCTTAGAAAAATCGATTCTTTACCAAGAGCAAACCGAGCCAAAGCACGCTCTTTGCAGTCTACAATTTCTACTTTCGAGGCAAAATTCAACCGAAGCCCCTCGATAGAAGAAATTCGGGAAGAGCTCAGTCTATCCCAGTCCGAGTACGAAAAATTACTCAAGCAAACCCAGCCTGTTACTTTTGTTCCGATCGATGGTGGTGCTTCGAATTCAAGCGGCAATTCTGAGGATGGATTATCTTTATCGGAAACCTTATCAGATCCCACCGAGGTAACCACCCAGGAACTGACTGAAAAAAAAGAAAAGGTTAAAATCTTACGCGATCTTATTAAAGAGCTTCCTGATCAAAACAAGAAAATTCTCATGCTTTATTACTACGAAGAATTAAAGTTGTCTGAGATTGCACAAATCTTTAGCTTGACCGAAGGACGAATCAGTCAAATTCTATCCCATTCCTTATTATGTCTTCGCTCTAACTTTCAAACACTAGACCCTAACTAACCATTTAAAATGCTATTAGCTGTTGGTATCGTAATCGTATTTGCCTCCTGTATCGGAGGTTTTGTAACTGCTGGAGGTAACCCAATCTCACTTGTACACCCAGGTGAGATCATGATTATTTGCGGAATCGGGTTAGGTATCCTCGTGGTATCCAGTCCAAAAAGCGTTCTCATAAGCTTAAAAGATGACATCATTAAAGCCTTCAAGGGGGGGATCGCGAATCAAGGTAAATTTATCGACCTCCTCGTTCTCCTTTATGAATTATTCATGCTCGGGAGAAGAAAAGGTACGCCTGCCTTGGATGAGCATGTAAGTGACCCTCAAAACAGTTCCATATTCACTAAATATCCATCCTTTCTAAATGACAAAGGATTGGTTGAATTTTTATGTAATTCTTTAAGACCCATTGTGGATGGAAGATGTAAACCAGGCGAAATTGGTGGAATCCTCAACGCCGAACTTCAGAGCCGAGAAGCTGAATCCTCAAGATCTATCAAGGCGATCGAAATGATTGCGGACGCTCTGCCCGGTGTTGGCATTGTTGCCGCTGTTCTTGGAATTATCAATACCATGTCAAATCTTGAGGATCCAGAATCCGTGGGTTATAAAGTAGCTGCAGCGTTAAGTGGTACATTTCTTGGGATTTTCCTGGCTTACGGTATCGGAATACCATTAGGCAGGTTAGTTTCCCTAAATCAAACTCAAGAAATGCTATATTACCGAATCGTTGAAAGGACAGTATCTGGTTTTGCTACGGGATTATCCCCAATCATGGCAGTTGAAATTGGAAGACGATCCTTGGATAAACAGATTCAGCCAACCGCGGATGATCTCGAAGAGAAGTGCAAGGAAGCTGCCAAGGGAGCTTAAAAACCACTTTAAAGATGTCCAAATCTCCCAAGGCATTCATTTACAGACAGCGTCGTAAATATTTTCACGGTGGAGCATGGAAAGTAGCCTATGCAGATTTTGTTACCGGAATGATGTCTTTGTTTCTTGTCCTTTGGATTCTTTCACAAGACGAGGAGGTTATCATTGCAACCACCCGATTTTTTAGAGACCCATATAAGGCAGGAGTTCCGAAATCGACTCCAGTTGAACAAAAGGATGCAAGACCAGGTAGTATGGTAGATCAAATCGTCGGTCGGTCAGACACAACCATGAGGAATACCAACGATACCACATCGATCGATATTGATGTTCTTCACCGGATTGCACAAGACTGGTATAAGAGACTAAAATTGCATGAGATAGATGATGAAGTCATTCAAATTGAAGCCACTTCGGACGGTTTGAAAGTTACTCTTTTTCATGGAGACGATAAACCACTTTTTGAAGATTCTTCTGAAAACCTCACCTCTTACGGAAGAAAAGTAATGCTTCGAATGTCTTGGTTACTATCCCAGCATGTTTTGGTTTACAGAGTCGACTCTCACACCAACCATTTGAGTTCAAGTATTGGTAGAGAGGGGGAAGGGCCATGGGAAATGTCTCTTTTGCAAGCAAAAGAAGTAGTGGATGCTCTTGATTATTATTCTGCGGGTGATTTAGACGAAAAGCTAGAAAGAATTACGGGACATGGAATTACCAAACCAAATGATTCCCGCTATCCTAATCAACACGACAAGAATCGAAGGGTTGAACTTAGTCTAGTTTTGGACATGAGTAAAAACGATCTGGCTCAATTCAAAAATAATTAGGTACGGTTTTTGCTTAACAAAAAAATATGCAAAGTTATCTTTCAGGCAGAGGCGGAATTAAAGAAGACAGTAATGGTTCTGCTAAAACCCAGTTTCGTCCATTCCTTCAAAGTAAAGCTACAGATCAGTCTGATACCGTTGATGATCCTTCAGATAAAGACCTCGATTCTGAAGTTATCTATGATGAAGCAAATTGCCCCAAGGTTGAAGTCCTTTCTGAAGATGGCATAGCGCAAGAAATCGTCATTCATCTTCAAGACGGTAGGATCCTTAAAATTCAGTGCCAGTATTGACTCGCTTGAGACAATACTAACTTGTGCATAATATCCTCCTCTGGAAACAATCCGTCTTTTAATACTGACCTAAGTCTCCTTTAATGGCATGCATTCTGCTTT
>DEYT01000162.1:0-5436 GCA_002364975.1 Opitutia bacterium UBA3151
CAACTCAGGTAATTCCTTCCGCTCGGCTGCCTCGACCTCTCCCATTCCTTCCCGTAAAGCGGGGGGTACATATTGCAGCCCCAGTGCCTTGAATATATCCTCTTCTGATTGGGCCTCGATTGGACCTGCCTTTCGGGATGAGTCCTTTTCCTCCTCGGGACGCAAGCCCCATTCACTTAAGCTTAAACCGAGGGAAAGAGCCTTTTGCCGCATTCGGACATTGTGGTCCTTGGATCCGGTAAAATGATGAAGGGCAAAGAAAAACTGTTCCTTGGGCACCACCCTGATATCTGCCTGCATCCCCCCCTCAAAACGCACGCTCGACTTGGTATCCCCATGCGCGGTGACCTCAACAATTCCATCCATTGTAGTAAACCAGTCCATGATTGGTACTGGGTTGGAAGAGGCCACTAAAAAGTCAAGGTCCCCAACCGTTTCCATCCCTCTACGAAAACTCCCGGCTGCCTCCACCCGTTCGACTTCAGCTAATCCTTGCAACCCGGGTAAAATCTGATCCACTTTGGCCCGGGCATCCCACCAAAGATGACGGGCAGCATAGGCTTCCCGGTTTTCAATTCCGGAAAGAATTTTTTCTTCGGTCTTTTTCCCGAAGCCCTTAAGCTCCGCAACCTTTCCCTCTTGGCAGGCAACGGTTAAGGTTTCAATGGAATCAATTTCCAACTTTTCATGAAGAACCTTAATTTTCTTTCCACCCAGACCGGGAATATCCAGTAGGTCCATTAACCCGGAGGGCACGGATGCAACCAGTTTATCATAAAATTCCAGTTCTCCGGTTGTAAACAAGGTTTCAATTTTCTCTGTCAATGCCTTTCCAATACCGGGAACTTCGCCCAGTTTCCCACTTTCAATCACTTCTCCCAAATCCTCCTCCATGGTCTGTAAAGTACGGGCACCTGAAAAATAGGCTCGAACTTTAAAAGGGTTTTCCCCCTTGATTTCCAACATCGTTCCGATCCGGTCTAAAATATCCGCTATATCTTTTTTATCCATGTGCTGAGAGCATGAACGATTTCGGATCGGAAATCCAAGAAAAAGATTAAGTTTTTACTATTCGAAGCGAAGTTTTTTTTCCTTTAGGGCAGGCTCCTTGAATTTTTTCATCTGGGCAAGCAACTCAGTTTTTAAACGCTGGAATGGTTTTTCGTACCCTTCACGCCCGTAATAATTGGATAACTCATCCGGGTCCTTCTCCAAGTCAAGAAGCCAGGGCTGATCAAGGCTAGAGATCACCAATTTATAGCGCCGGTCAAAGGCGGCCACCCAACTGCCATTGGACTGCCGGACATAAACGATGCGGTCCTTGGCAATTTCTTTTTTCTTATTGGTGTAGGCAATGGATGCATTCAAACCGTGCAATTTGGGCAAGCCTTCAGAGATACCCATGAGCCCCATAAGCGTAGGAAAGAAATCAACCGTGGTGTAGGCGGTATCAATCACTTTCCCCGCTGGGACCTTGGCCGGATAGCGTAAAACAAAAGGAATACCCACCGAGGTCTTATAGGGAAGGCCCTTATTCATTCGGCAGTGTTCACACATCATATCACCATGATCAGAAGTGAACACAAGAATTGTGTTTTCCACCAGTTTGTTACGCTCCAAAAAGCGAAGGATTTTTCCCACATTGTCATCAATGCAGCGGACCATTCCAAAGTACTTGGATAAAGTAGCCTGGCTCAGTTTTTTCACTGCATTGGAACCACCGCTGACCCATCCCGGACGATTCTGCAGAGCCGCTAACACCTTTCGCATGGATACCGGTTGTTGAAAAGTCAGGTGGTCGTACATGGTATCGTAGGGAGCCCGTACCGTGTTGGGCCCATGGGGATCGGGCAAAGCAAGCATCAGACAGAAAGGTTTGCCTTTGTCTCGTTCCAAAACCTCCAGGGAGCGATCTACCAACCAATCGGTGGCAAAACTCGTTTCATTTGCATCGCTCAAATCATAAACCGGATTTCCATTCTTTTTGGTTGCGACCTTTGGACCCTCCTTGGTCATTTCAAATTTCTTCCAGTGTCCACGGTTGAACATGAATCGGTTATCCGAGAATCCAAACTTGCGGGTCGGGGCCCATCCCGGTTTGGCGTCCCCATCCAAATGCCACTTCCCCAAGTAAGAGGTTGCGTATCCCCGTTTTCGAAGAACCTCAGCAAAGGTGATGATGGAATCATGCAGGGGCAAGTTGTTGCTCGAAGAACCAGTAGCTTGGGGATAAAGACCGGACACCCAGGATGCCCGGGACGGAGTACAGACTGGAGAAGCGGCAAAATAGTTCGTGCAAATCAATCCATCCCGGGCAATCGAGTCAATATTCGGAGTTTCCACCTTATTACCCTTACCCCAAATGAAGGCCTGGTCGTCACTCATCTGCTCCCGGTAGCACCCGAGGGTACGCAAGTTGTGCTCATCGGTCTGGATAATGATTACATTGGGTGGATCTGCAGAGAGAAAATAGAAAGGAAGCAGACCGAGCAGGAAATATTTTGTCATCAAAAGCTTGATTAATTCTTGATTTCAGGCCGAGTCCAATCCTTGGATTCATAACCCTTGGGCCTTACCGGCTTGGTCACTTCCACCGGTTCGGACTCCGGATCGTAGAGGGGCCAGTCATCGGTTCGGAAAGGAGAGGCAGGGAAGCCCTCCTGATTGTAAAGCAGGTTTCTTTGGGAAGGGTTCATCGCCCATGCATAGCGGGCAGCTACTGGATTTTTGACTTTATTGGAAGTGAGCACCACTGCATTTTCCTTAATTTTCGCCTTCGCCCAGTGCCAGACCTGATCCTTTCCAGCGAGGGCAAAGGCATTCAATGGCCCCTCTCGTCCACCAGTCAGCCCAGATCCGGAAGAGGTAAAATTTAAGAGCATTTTCTTACCTTCCACTTTAAAGTTGGAAAAAATCGGTCCCTGATAGACCAGGGGAAACCCATAAGTCTTGCCCAATGCAAGATAAGCATGTCGAACCCCGATAGGTTTCTTATTCTTGGGATGTAGTAAAACCTCATCACCGGTATCAATCGTTACTGCCATCCCGGTATTGTAGAGCTCTTGGGTGACCCGAAGCATACTCTCCCTACTTACAATCCACGGAGACTTGACCCCTTCCACTGGCATAGTTTGGACAGGATTCCAACTGGGGAGCTGGGTGAAATAAAACGGAAATCCATCATTCACCGCACCCCATGAATTTCCGTGCCATAGATTTCGGTAATATCCAATCATCTGCTTAAGCTGTTCGGTATAATGCTCTGCTTGTGGGGCGTTCTTGGCATTCCTTTCACCCTGATACCAAACCACACCCCGAATCGCATAGGGTACAATCGGAGCAATCATGGCGTTGAAAATATGCCCGGGGTATTGATGCCCCAGGTTTGAAGGCTTGGTAATGATTGGAGGAGATAAAGGACGCGATTGATTCTTCATGGTCTCGCCCCGATCGATCTTTGCATTGTATTCAGCCAACCCCTGCTGGAAAGCAACCAAGGCTTTTTCTTTGGTTTCGCCCCTTGCGATCGCCTTTTTAGCTCCTTCATCCAATTGTTTTTTGTGTTCCTGAGTCCTGGGGTCATCCCGTTGAATTCCCCAGGGCATCCAGCCCTCAATTGGAGTACCCGCATAAGCCCGTTGGATAATCCCAACGGGTACCCCGAGTTTTTGCTGCAGGGTCTTCCCAAAATAATAAGCAACCGCAGAGGTCTCAGCTGCGGATTGCGGGTTACATGGCTTCCAGCAGGCTAAGCGGTCCCGATTTTCTTTAAGAGGTTCATGCCAATGTTCACGGGCCGAGCGGAAGATTCGAAAATCTGGCAGGGTCACCTCCAGTTCACCATCGGCTTCAAAGGAGTTGCCCGTAGACCAACCCATATTGGACTGTCCGGCACATAGCCAGACTTCTCCAACCGCGGCCTCTTTCAATACGATTTGATTGCTTCCTTGAATGCTTACCTCATGCCCCACTCCCGGTTCCTGGGTATAGCAAATAACTTTCCAACTCCCATCTTCCCCGGCCGTAACCGATTCCTTCGAGCCCCAGGTGGTGGATACGGTAACCTTTTCTCCCGGCTCTGCCCAGCCCCAGATTGGGTTCCCGCTTTGTTGCTGGAAAACCAGATAATCCGAAAAGATGGTAGGGAGCCGTACTTTACCAAATGCAAAAAAAGGAATTAGAATACCAAGAATGAAGGGGGTGGAAATTCTCATATTTTATTTCTTTATGATTTTTAAACAGGCAGCGGCAAAGCGATTGCCCAAAATTTTATAACCTTCTCCGGAATAGTGCAGGTCATCTTTGATTTCCTTTCCTTTTCGGCTAAGTCCATCATTCAAGTCATTGGTATTAACCAGAACAAACTGCGGATCGGAATCCGCGACTTTTTGCTGCACTTCCCGAACCAGGGTCCAGTGGGGATATTTTTGATTACCCATATCAAAATCGCTCAACCTCCCGATCACGAAACCAAGATCCTTCTTCTTCCAATTCAAATCCTTTGCCAATTGGGTATGGAGTCCAAGCAGTGCCTCTTCATACAACTTGCCCCACCCCATTCGGGCATCCCGTTCGCCCTGCATCCAGACTAGGCAGATACTTGCAATCTCCTCGCCTTCGACCGCGGTTTTGACCTTCCGCATCAAGCGGTCATAAAGATCACCCAACTGCTCGGGGCTTTGCCCTTCCGGATCCCTCCATGGCTTCCACCAGCGATGGATCGGTTGACCCCCAAGGGCATCCTGGATGACGATTACCTTCTCCCTACCCAAGGCTTTTTCCACCGCCGGAGTAAAGGCTTCATCGGGTCGATGTGCCTGCATATTTGATTGCCCGGATAAGATAAACAGGTGCTTGGCATCCTTTTCTCCAGAAGCAACTGAAACCAGAGCCAATAAGAAAATGAAAAGAAGTTTGGAATCGGGCATAGGAAAGATATTCTCGGATTTAGATCAGGATTTCTTTTTTACCTTTGCTTTTTTGGGTGGCTTCTCTGTTTTTCTGCGGGCATTGGCTTCCGCTTCCAATTTTTGCACATAGGCTTCTACAAATTCCGGATCATCCCGTTTCTGAAAACATTCGAGGATGGGATCACCGGTTCGTACCATCCAATCCTCTAAGAGCTTCTGCAACCTTCTCTTCTCCTTACTTTTACTGGAGTAGTCGATCAAGTTCTCCAAGCAATCCGGATCTCTTTTGACTTGGTATAATTCCTGGGGTACCCGAAATCGATAGAGTTCCAACCTCTGATTCATTTCCTCATCCTCTTCTGCCAAGGCGATCATTCTTTTACAAGTTACGGTTCCATTGGTGGCAGTGGCAAAAACTCGTTCCCCGTTGGACCAGGGATTGAAAAGATACAAATGGGTCTTGGTCTGAATAGCCCGCATCGGATCCCTTGATCGGCCAGAATTCTCATGGTATTGCTTGATCACA
>DEYT01000162.1:5859-8428 GCA_002364975.1 Opitutia bacterium UBA3151
AAGGTATCCAAGACGGTGGGTAAGAGATCAAGTACGGAAACCATATGTTGCTTATCGACCTTACCTGCTTTGGTGACCCCGGGAATTCGCACCATCAAGGGAGTACGGGTACTGTGGTGATAGAGCTGAGTCTTGGCAAAAGGCAAGGGCATCCCGTGATCCGATAAAAAGACCAGCATGGTATTGTCCCACTCTCCACTTTTCTTTAAGGCTTGAAGAACTGCTTCAAGGCAGTCATCTGCCCGACGTACACTGCTGTAATACAAGGCTAGTTCCTCACGCACTTCTGGATCATCAAACAGAAAACCCGGTACTGGCACCTCGTCCGCGGTAAAAATCTTACTGGGAATATAGGGATCCTCCCCTCCTCCCCGGACCTTGGACCAAAAGGGTTTGTGAGGGTCAGAAATATTAATCGATAGAAAAAACGGCTGCCCCAAACCTTTTGCCTTGGCAATACCACGGGCGGTGGAAGCGCCATAGGCTTTTGCATCCTTGATATCCGCTTTTTTTCCGGAAGGGGAAATCGTTAGGTCCTCGTCCCAGGCATAAGGTTGATATGGACTGGAGTGGGTCACTTTTCCATGAATACCTGTATAATATCCTGCATCCTTTAATAAATCGACCATATGCGGCCAGCCCGGCTCAGGTACTTTGTAAAAGCCTTCCACTTTGTTGTTGTGTGAAATCAAACCGGAAAACATCACATTTCGGCAAGGGTTGCAATTACCCACCGTAACATGAGCGTATTCGAAGCGAAGCGATTGGGAAGCCAAGCGGTCCATTACCGGAGTGGTCCCTTCCAATTTCGAGCCGAAAACTCCAACCGAATCACAACTCATATCATCCACCGTGATCAGCAACAAATTCAAGGGCTCATCTTTTCCGGCAAGCAAACCTGAGAGGAAAATGTTAGATATCAAAAAAAAGAAAAAGCGAGGAAGGATAGGTTTCATAATAAGCACAAATCAAATAGTGAGAGGAAAAACCTTCTTAAAGGCAAATTCAAACCTTCGGTGGAAGCAGGCTTTTAGATGCAAGACTGCAGGAAAGAAAAGATTACTTTCCCATTTTACCACCTTAAAAAGTAAGAATTTCTAGATGATTAAAAATTGCTTCATTAATAAATATGCTCACCGGATTTGGCAGCCTGCTGAGCCTCTCTGGAATCCAACCAAGCACCTGGGTCTCCCTCCCTCTTCATCCAGGCCTCCAATTCTTCCCTCATCTCCTTCATCTTGGCTTGATATTTCGGGCCACCGGCAAGGTCATTCATTTCATAAGGATCTTTCAAGGTGTGATAAAAACTAACGGGTGGCCGGCTCTGGTATCTTTTCACCAGTTTATAAATCTCGGGCTTTGCCCATGAATCCCGCACCCAGGTGGCCCAGTAAGGATTATTGAGGACCGCGTTTCCCTTTAATCCCATGAGGTGCTTTTCAATGAAAAGTTCACCGGGTGTAAGGTTGAGAATCAAACGATGCCTGCCATCCGAAATGGTACGGGTTGGATAAGGGGGACCCTCCGGGAAGTTGTTGTGCATCCCGTAGACATAGGCTCGGTGCTTTTTTTCTTTTCCCCTGAGCACTGTATGAAAACTCCGCCCGTCCAACCCGTTTGGTTCTGCCCCGGCGATTTCCAGCAGGGTAGGCAAAATATCGGCATACTGAACTAAGGCATCGGTACGCTTGCCAGCCTCAATCCTAGCGGGAAAGCGGGCAATCAATGCAGTATGCAATCCGGTATCCCAAGTGGTCCACTTGCAACCTGGGAACTGGGAGCCCTGTTCGGAGCTGAAAAGCACCAGGGTATCATCTTCTTTGCCGACCCTTTTCAGGGTGTCCAAAATATCCCCCACCTGGGCATCCATGTAAGTGATCTCGGCCAAATATTTGGAAAAGTCTTCCCTGGTTCTTGGGGTATCCGCGATATTGGGTGGAAGTTTAAGCTTTCTCGGCGGATACTGGGAAGCATCCCCCATTACCCAAGGCACATGGGGTTCGGTTAGAGCGATTACGAGACAAAACGGTTGGTCCTTTTCACCACTGATAAATTGTTTGATCGGTCGTAAGTCGTGATCCAGGGTGGGGTTGCGGACGCAGTTGGGATCAAAGCCTTCAACTTTCTCAAAGGGAAATACCTCCGCGGGCCGGATATGGGTCTTACCTGCGAGCCCCACCCGGTATCCCAATTTCCCCAGAGCCTGGGGCATCCCGGTAATCTCGAGACGGCAACCGGAATGATTCCACGCACAACCGTTCCCCATTGGATAAAGTCCGGAATACAATTCTGCCCGGCAGGGTTGGCACATCGAGGAGGAAACATAGGCCCGGTTAAAAGTAAGGCCCTGAGAAGCAAAGCGATCGAGGTTGGGAGTCTTGGCATTTTCCCCGCCGTACAGAGGCAGGTCGTTGTAGGTGCAATCATCGGCTAAGATCAAGAGGAAATTTGGTTTTTCAGGGGTGGCAGCCTGCCCGATTAAAAAAACGCAAGGGAAAATAAAAAGGATAAATTTCATTTCCAACGCCTAACCGTTCTAGACCTCATCCTCAAAGAAAAATTTTCCGGC